>DYSI01000023.1 GCA_020718275.1 Draconibacterium orientale | reverse complement strand
CATAAAAAAACCCCAATTAGTTTTGGGGTTTTTCATGATTATTAATTAGTGATCTGATATGTGTGACTGACAAACATTTTATCAAGGGTAAGATTTATGAACAAACCATAATGCGATAATATTTTTAGGCGAGATTTAAGCACTTAAAGGAACAACATGAAATGAACATATCAGAATCAAATCCAAAAATACTCCCAAAAGCACCCTTATAAATATCGACTAATACCCGATTCATCTAGGTAATTTACCTGTATTTTAGATTAAGCATTTTCCTTAGGCCTTTTTTATACTTTCGTTACAACAACTAAAACCAATGATAAAACCAAAAAATATCATCTATGTTACTAAATATTAGAATCTTACTCGCAATTGTCATTCTTTTAAAACTCGATGGATTTAGTCAAAGCATTCAAAAAGATAGTATTCCATGGTATCATCAATCAGCGCAAAAAAGCCCATATCAAGGAATAAACCTCCTGCAAGCCTATCAATTTCTGCAAAATACGCATAGAAAACCTTTGACTTGTATAGTAGCGATCATCGACTCGGGTATCGACACCGCACACGAAGATTTGCTTGCTCGACTTTGGCGTAATCCAAATGAAATACCTTACAACAAAATAGATGATGACCACAATGGATTAGTAGATGATTATTATGGATGGAATTTCATTGGCGGCACCGAAGGTAGAAACCTTGATGGGGAAACCCTTGAATCCGTGCGCTTTTATCGACAATACAAATCAAGCTTTGCGGGGAAGAAAAGAAGCCAAATACCTAAATCACAACAACTTGATTACGACCTTTGGAAAAAAGCAGAGGAGGAAATAATCACCAAAATAAATGAAAACACCGCCTATTTAGCATCAGTAGAAAACTATCTTAAGCGAACCCTAGAATATGAAAACATTATTTCCAAAGCCATCGGAACCGATAGTTTAAGCCATGCAATCCTTCAAAAATACGAGCCAATCACCGAAAAGCTAATTGAAATGAAAGCTTTCTTAATGCGAAATGACAGTCTAAATTTGACGCCCACCGTCATGGAAAACATCATAAGCGGTATTCAAAAAGAACTGAGCAAAAAATACAATATCGATTATAATCCTCGCCCTGATATTGTAAAGGACAATCCCGATGATATTAACGACACTATCTATGGAAATTCCAATGTATCTGCCGCAGGCATTAGTCATGGAACAGGCGTTAGCGGCATAGTAGCTGCAATTAGAAACAATGGAATAGGAACTGCCGGAATTGTTGATTCAGTGCAGATTATGAGCCTTAGAGTAGTGCCAGGTGGTGACGAATACGACAAAGATGTGGCCCTTGCCATTCGTTACGCCGTGAATCATGGCGCCAAAATTATAAATTGTAGTTTTGGAAAAGCCTATAGCAATCATCCTGAATTTGTGCAAGAAGCCATTGAGTATGCCATTAAACATGATGTGTTAATTATTCATGCAGCAGGCAATAGTGCATCAGATAATGACATAACCGCCCATTTTCCAGTGCCCAAGAATTCTCAACTGTCCAACTGGATTGAAGTGGGAGCTTCTAACACCAAAGCAGATGATAATTTAGCCGCTTCTTTCACCAATTATGGCAAAAAGAGCGTCGATATTTTTGCCCCTGGAGTTGATATCTATTCCACTTCGCCTAAAAACAACTATCGTAGCAGTAGCGGTACCAGCGATGCTGCCCCAGTAGTTAGTGGAATTGCCGCCCTAATAAAATCATATTATCCAAGCCTCAGTGCACAAGAAATACGAACTATTATCCTAAGTTCAGCAAAGAAATTTAATAACAAGAAAGTTCTAAAACCAGGGCCTATCAATAAGAAAATCTCCTTTGCAAATCTTTGCGCCACTGGAGGCGTAGTCGATGCATTTGAAGCCGTGAAAATGGCAGACGAATTGGCTAATTCAAAAAATAAATAAATCGACCAAAAAAATTACGCTAAAAAAGGAAGGAAAAACAAAACATGCAAAAAGAAATAACATTAGTATTATCACCACAAGAAGCCGCTGATGAGCAACTTATCAAAATAGCTGTTTTGAAAACCCTCCAAATTGACTCAAAGGAATTAATCCATTTTGAAATTCATCGAAAGTCGATTGATGCTCGAAATAGGCAAATTAAAATCAATGTTTTGCTCAAGGCTTATATTTCAGAAAATCCTGATATTAAAGTATTTGAACCCTCATTTCGGCAAGTAGAAAATGCAAAACGGGTAATTATTGTTGGTGGCGGGCCAGCTGGTTTATTTGCCGCCTTACGACTTATCGAATTGGGAATCAAGCCCATTATTATAGAGCGCGGAAAAGAAGTATCGGATCGCAAACGTGATATTGCTAAACTCAATCGCGAGAGTTTGGTCAATCCAGATAGCAATTATGCCTTTGGCGAAGGCGGTGCAGGCACTTTTTCCGATGGTAAACTTTACACCCGCTCTAACAAGAGAGGCGATGTACGAGCCATTTTAGACCTATTAATTTATCATGGCGCTGATTCCGACATTGGCATTGATGCCCACCCTCATATTGGAACCAATAAACTTCCACGTATCATTCAGAAGATTCGCGAAACGATTTTAAATCATGGCGGGGAATTTCATTTCAATCAAAGAGTTGATAAGCTGCTGATAAAAGCCAATCAGATAATTGGGGTGTCGGCAAGCGAAAACCTATACGAAGGAGAAGCCGTTATTTTAGCCACTGGACATTCAGCACGAGATATTTACCATACGCTACATCAGCAAGGAGTTTTGTTACAACCCAAAGAATTTGCAATGGGTGTACGAGTGGAGCATCCCCAACAACTAATCGATAACATCCAGTATCACTGCACTTTGCGCGACGAATACCTTCCAGCAGCAGCTTATAGTTTAGTAAGTCAAGTATCCGACAGAGGCGTTTATTCATTCTGTATGTGCCCGGGTGGCTTTATCGTGCCCGCCACCACATCGCCCGATGAAACTGTGGTGAATGGAATGTCACCTTCTTTGCGCAATTCAAAATACGCCAATTCAGGAATCGTTGTACAAATAAAACAGGAAGATTTGAAAGCCTATGAGTCGTATGGGCTGATGGCTGGTTTGCAATTTCAAAAGGAATTGGAGCGAATGGCTTTCAATAATGGCGGCATTGGTCAAGTTGCACCAGGTCAAAGATTAGTAGATTTTGTAAGAGGGAAAGTTTCTGCAGATTTACCCGATACTTCCTATCATCCTGGAATCATCTCATCTCCAATGCACGCTTGGCTTCCCAAATCCATTGGCCCACGCTTGCAGGAAGGCTTTAAAGCTTTTGATAAAAAAATGCGCAATTATTTAACCAACGAAGCAGTCGTTATTGGTGTAGAATCCCGAACTTCCAGTCCTATAAGAATTCCTCGAGACCCCATCAGCCTAATGCATCCTCAGATAGCAGGATTATATCCAGCCGGAGAAGGAGCTGGATATGCAGGAGGTATTGTTTCGGCAGCCATGGATGGACAGCGCATTGCAGAATCAATTGCCAAAAAAATTATATAGGTAGTCATCCTAAGCCTTCGCTTGATTGCTTAATAAACTTTATGCATCTTATTTTTGTCCAAATAGCGCCGAAAAATTTACGAAACAAAGTAGATATTTACCATAAAATTGTTCAAACATCAGTAAAATATTAAGCTGTATTAATCTGATTTTCACGTTTATATCTATAACTAATCGTGAGTAAAACAAAGTCCAGCGGTATTTTTTTGGTATATTTTGATAATGTGTTTGGATTTTCAAAAATAATTGTAATTTTGCGTTCCCATTTTGAGGGAAAAGATTGACCCATGGTGTAACGGTAGCACTACAGGTTTTGGTCCTGCCAGTTAAGGTTCGAATCCTTATGGGTCAACAAGGATGAGTCCGAAAACCTTATCCTGATGTCTCGGCATCAAAAACAGAAGGAGATTTGATAATTGAGGGGACAATGTCCCCTCTTTTTATATTGATTTTTTAAATCATGATAGACAAAAACGTTGTAATACAGTTGGTTGAAGAACGAATCGTTAATACCGATATCTTCATCGTTTCGGTGGACATTGATCCCGGAAACAAAATAAAGATCGTGCTCGATGGCCTTAGCGGACTCACTATTGAACAATGTGTGTCGGTCAGTAGGAACGTCGAACACAACCTTGACCGTGAAATAGAAGATTTCAGTTTGGAAGTTAGCTCCTATGGTCTAGGACGTCCCTTGATTTTGCCAGCTCAATTTATTAAAAATATTGACCAAATGGTTGAAGTTCAAGACATCGACCAACAAAAATTTAAAGGTATTTTAAGCTCATATTCCGAAAACAAAATCGAGTTAAAGCTCGAACTCAGCAAAAAGCAAATCAAAGAAGGCGTAAATCCGGTCAAGGAAATGCTTTTTGAACAGATAAAAGAAGTTAAATCAGTAATCAGTTTTAAATAATATACTCAAAATGAATAGTTTAAGTCTCGTTGAATCTTTTGCAGAATTTAAAGAATTCAAAAATATTGACCGTCCCACGATGATGAGGATTTTGGAAGAAGTGTTTCGGAATACCTTGCTTAAAAAGTTTGGCACGGACGAAAACTTCGACATTATTGTCAACGTAGATAAAGGGGATTTGGAAATATGGCATTTCAGAACGGTAGTTGAAGATGGGGAAGTCACTGATCCAAATCGTGAAGTAGCTTATTCTGACGCCATAAAAATAGAACCCGATTTTGAAGTGGGCGAAGAGGTTTCAGAAGAAATCAAATTAGCCGACTTTGGACGTCGCGAAGTATTGACTATTCGTCAGAATCTGGCTGCCAAAATACAAGAGTATGAACGAGATAACGAATTCAAAAAATACAAAGACCGTATTGGTGATGTCGTTACCGGCGAAGTTTACCAAATCTGGAAGAAAGAAATTCTGATTTTAGACGATGAAGATATTGAACTTATCCTTCCAAAAACCGAACAAATTCCTTCCGATTTTTTCCGCAAAGGCGACACCATTAGAGCCGTCGTACTTAAAGTTGAGATGCGAAATAATAATCCAGTAATCATTTTATCACGCACCTCTCCTATCTTCTTGGAACGCCTCTTCGAGGCTGAAGTTCCTGAGGTATATGATGGCCTAATTACCATCAAAAATATCGTTCGCGAGCCCGGCGAAAGAGCAAAGGTTGCGGTTGAATCCTACGATGACCGTATCGACCCTGTTGGCGCATGCGTTGGAATGAAAGGTTCACGGATCCACGGTATTGTGCGTGAATTGAAAAACGAAAATATTGACGTAATCAACTTTACCAACAACGTAAGCTTGTATATCCAACGTTCGTTAAGCCCTGCCAAAATTTCGAGCATCACCGTTCACGAAGAAGAGAAAAGAGCCGACGTTTTCCTTAAACCAGATCAAGTTTCCTTAGCCATTGGTAAAGGTGGTCATAATATCAAACTCGCCGGCAGATTAACCGGTTACGAAATTGATGTATACCGTGATACGGATGAAGATGTTGAAGACGTTGATTTGCAAGAATTCTCAGACGAAATTGACGCCTGGATCATCGAAGAGTTCAAAAATATTGGCTGCGATACTGCTAAAAGCGTTTTGGAATTAAGTGTAGAGGAACTTATCAAACGGACTGATTTAGAAGAAGAAACCATTCAAGAAGTACTCAGAATTTTACGTGCAGAATTCGAGTAATACCATACCATAGTACCATATTAACATTAACATCGCACAAAATTAAAATTCAAATATGTCAGCATCTGATCAAGTACAACGATTGAGAAAAGTAGCCGGGGAATTCAATTTGGGAACTGCTACGGTGGTTGAATTCCTTGAGAAAAAAGGCTTTGTGGTTGAAAGCAACCCCAACGCAAAAATTACTCCTGAGATGTACAATCTATTGGAGCAAAACTTTAAGGTCGATCGGTCGGTCAAAGAGCAAAAGGAAAAACTTGTGGAAGAATATCGGGGTCGCAAAGTCAAAAAAACTGATCATGACGGTCCTGAGGAAAACGATACCCCAGCAGAGCCTACTGCACCCGTGGAGCAGCCTAAAACTATCGCCACCGAAATACCTAAACCTAAAGTGGTTGACAAAATCGACTTGTCGAAATTTGAATCTAAACGTGCACCAAAACAAGAAGCGGTTGAGCCTCCCAAACCTCCAATCAGCGAACAAAAAACAGTAGAACCTATCGCTGCTGAGCCTGCTAAACAAGCGCCACCAAAAGCAAGTGAAGTGGCCGAAGAAAAAAAGAATGAGAAACCAGAATTCATTGTAGCCACTGAAAAACCAGTTGAAGAAGTAAAACCTACGATTGAAAAAGTTGAGATTCCAAGCCCTGAAAAGATAGAGAAACCAGAAGTCAAAGAGGTAACGGAACAAGTTGCTAAAGAAGTGAAAACTCATGTAGCTGAAAAAGTAGACGTTCCTCCTATCATTGAAGCAGAAGAACCAATTAAAGCATCCACTACAAGCCAAATTGATGAAGTAAAAGTGGAAGTGGCTCCTAAAGCTGAAGATAAAGAAGAAGCTCCTGCTGCGCCAAAAGTGCATGAAAAAGGACGAACTTTCACTGCCGAAGAAAGCGCCGAAGCCGTCGGTCTGAAAGGCCCAAAAGTGTTGGGAATGTTGGATTTGGATAGCATGAACCAAAAAACCAGACCTCCAAAAAAATCTCGCAAACAACGCGAAGCAGAGGAAGCCGCCAAAAAAGAAGTAGCCCTTGCTAAAAGAAAAGCCGAACAGCAAAGTCGGCCTTCATTTCAACAACAACAGCGCCCACAACAACATAATCAGCAACGCCCCGAATTCAGAAAAGATAATCCGAATGCGGCCGCTGGCGGTGCCAATGCCAAAACAGATTCCACGGATACCCGTTTTATAAAACCTAAAGTGGATCAATTATCAGGGCCACGCGTGGTTGGAAAAATCGACCTTCCAGATCCTAAAAGTGCCGAAAAGAAGAAGTTGCCAGTTGGTTCCTCCTCTGATTCGCCACAGAAAAAAGCCAAAGAAAACGACCGTAAGAAACGCAGAAGAATTAAGACCGATGTGGTGGCTCCCGATGCCGCCAAAAAACCAGGTGACAATAGACCAAACCACCATAATACTAATAACACGGCTAATAATAACAATAAGAACCGTCTGAAGAAGAAAATCGAGCCAAAACCCGAACTTTCCGAAGAAGATATTTCAAAACAAATTAAAGAAACCTTGGCTCGATTGAGTGACACCACCAAGAGCAAAGGAGCAAAATATCGCCGTCAAAAAAGAGATGCTGTTTCTCAGAACACCCAAAGAGAAATGGAAGAAGCTATTGCTAATAAGCAAATTATAAAAGTTACAGAGTTTGTAAGCGCTAATGAAATAGCGAGTATGATGAACACCTCTGTTAACGAAATTATTAAAGTTTGTATGTCATTAGGCATGTTTGTATCCATCAACCAACGTCTAGATGCTGAAACAATCAGTATTGTAGCGGGTGAATTTGGATTCAAGGTTGAGTTTGTAGGCGCCAAGGAAGTAGAAGAATCCATACAAGATATTGTAGACAAAGAAGAAGATTTGAAACCTCGTAATCCAATCGTTACCGTAATGGGACATGTGGATCATGGTAAAACTTCACTTTTGGATTATATTCGCAAAACCAATGTTATAGCTGGTGAAGCTGGCGGTATTACGCAACACATTGGCGCGTATGAAGTAGAATTAGTTTCTGGAGAAAAAATCACTTTCCTAGATACACCAGGCCACGAAGCCTTTACCGCTATGCGTGCAAGGGGTTCAAAAATTACAGATATCGCAGTCATTGTGATTGCTGCTGACGACGCCATCATGCCACAAACCAAGGAAGCAATAACGCACGCTCAAGCAGCAGGAGTACCTATCATATTCGCAATCAACAAAGTAGATAAACCGAATGCACAACCAGAAAAAATAAAAGAAGGTTTGGCCAGTATGAATCTCTTGGTTGAGGATTGGGGAGGAAAATATCAGTCGCAAGACATCTCTGCAAAGCACGGAATGGGGGTTGATACCTTGATGGAAAAAATCTTACTGGAAGCCGAAATGCTTGACTTAAAAGCTAACCCCAATCGGTTTGCGGTGGGTACCATCTTGGAAGCTTCCCTTGATAAAGGAAAAGGATATGTTTCAAAAATATTAGTCCAAAACGGAACCCTAAAAGTGGGTGATGTAGTGCTTGCTGGAACCACTTATGGTCGGGTAAAAGCCATGTATAACGAACGAAACAAAGTGGTGAAAGAGGCAGGTCCAGCAACCCCTGTGCTTTTACTCGGTTTGAATAGTGCCCCACAAGCAGGTGATTCGTTTCGTGTGATGGCAGATGAAAAAGAAGCTCGCAATATTGCCCTTAAACGCGAACAGTTACAAAGAGAACAAGGCGTTCGTACTCAAAAACATATTACCCTTGATGAAATCGGTCGCCGCTTAGCCGTTGGTGATTTCAAAGAACTTAACGTAATTATCAAAGGTGACGTTGACGGCTCCGTTGAAGCCCTTGCCGATTCATTAGTGAAATTGAGTACTGCTGAAATCCAAGTAAATATCATCCATAAATCGGTTGGACAAGTGAACGAAGCCGACGTAATTCTAGCTAGCGCTTCGGATGCTATTATTGTTGCATTCCAAGTACGACCAAGCGTTTCGGCACGTCAACTTGCTGAAAAAGAGCAAATTGATATCCGCATCTACTCGATTATCTACAATGTAATTGACGAAGTAAAAGCGGCCATGGAAGGTATGTTATCACCTGATTTGGTTGAAGAAATATTATGTAGCGTAGAAGTGCGCGAAGTGTTCAAAATTACCAAGGTAGGTACGGTGGCTGGTTGCTATGTGCTGGATGGTAAAATTCAGCGGAATTCGAAAATTCGAATTATCCGTGATGGAATTGTAATTTACTCTGGTATTTTAGGTTCACTTAAGCGTTTCAAAGACGATGCTAAAGAAGTCAGCAAAGGATTTGAATGTGGTTTAAATATCGATAATTACAACAATATCGAAGTAGGCGACATCATCGAAGGCTACGACCAAAAAGAAGTTAAACGAACACTCTAGATCAAATACGATTCAGTCAATTGTTTTTTGAGTTCATACAGCATTCATGTTTTAGTAAATAGCCCGAAGTGTATGCTATTTATTGAAGTTCCAATTGTTGTAAGATAAAGCTAATTAATTGAATCTCAAATATTAATGGTTTTATAAATCAATGCAATATGAAAAACAACTACTGTGTAATCATGGCAGGAGGAATTGGCGCCAGATTTTGGCCCATGAGTACTTCATCACACCCAAAGCAATTTATTGACATTTTAGGAACCGGCGAAACCTTAATACAACAAACTTTTCGACGTTTTTTGAAAATCTGCCCGCCAGAGAATATTTACATCGTCACTGGTGAAGAATATCGCAATTTGGTAAAAGAGCAACTTCCTCAACTATCAGATAATCAAATACTCGGCGAGCCTTCACGCAGAAATACAGCCCCTTGCATTGCTTATGCCAATCACAAGATTCTAACCATCAATCCAGAGGCTAGAATTGTGGTCGCCCCTTCCGACCATATCATTCTCAAAGAAGACGTATTTACCACGGTCATTACCGAAGCATTGCAAGCGGTAGCAGATAATGATTGGTTGCTTACCATTGGTATCAAACCCAATCGTCCAGATACTGGTTACGGCTATATCCAGTACTCTGAGCAGGAAAATGTACACGCCAATAGCGATATTCGTAAAGTAAAAACATTTACCGAAAAGCCCATTTTAGAACTAGCCCAAAAATTTATCGAAAGTGGTGATTTTCTGTGGAATGCAGGTATTTTTATCTGGAGTTTAAAGAGTATTCAACAAGCTTTCGACCAATATTTACCAGAGGTTAATCAGCTTTTTACAGCAGGAAGCGAATACTACAATACCCCCGAAGAAAAGGATTTTATCCTCAAAACATACAGCGTCTGTAAAAGTATTTCCATAGATTATGGCGTGATGGAGAAAGCAGATAATGTATACGTTTATGCTGCAGATTTGGGCTGGTCGGATTTAGGTACTTGGGGATCATTGTACGAGATTAAAGAAAAAAACGAAGACAACAATGCCATTGTTGGAAAGAACGTAATGATTTATGATTCACACAATTGTATAGTGAATGTGCCCGACAAAAAGCTGGTTGTAATACAAGGTTTAGAAAACTATATAGTGGCTTCCAAAGATCATTCGCTACTAATTTGCCGAAAACAAGATGAACAAATGATTCGTAATTTCGTCAACGACATCAAGATCGTGAAAGGTGAACAATACACCTAACCAATTAACCTTTAACCACTTAAATTATCATCAACCCATAACAAATTATGAAAAAAGCAACCCATATTTTAATGATTAGCCTGTTAATTTTTACCTTTATCGGTGGAAGTTTTCAATCAGCCAAGGCAGATGAAGGCATGTGGTTACCATTTCTGGTAAACCGCTTGAATTACACTGATATGCAAAAGCACGGCCTAAAGCTAACTGCTGAAGAAATATACAGCGTAAATAATTCCAGTTTAAAAGATGCCATCATTCAATTTGGAAATGGCTGCACCGGCGAAATTATTTCCGACCAAGGATTAATTTTGACCAATCATCACTGCGGTTTTGGCAAAATACAAGAACATTCGAGCATCGAACACGATTATTTGACGGATGGATTTTGGGCATTTAGCAAAGACCAAGAGCTTGCCAATCCAGGATTCTTTGTGAAATTCTTAATCCGTATCGAAGATGTGAGTAAAGAAGTACTTGCCAATCTTAACGATAAAATGACCGAAACAGAACGTAGCAAAGCCATTGCAGATGTTACCAAAAAACTCACTGACAAGGCCAATGAAAATGGTAAATATGATGTCGTGATAAAACCATTTTTTAATGGCAACGAGTTTTATATGTTTGTAATGCAAACCTATCGCGACGTTCGTTTGGTAGGCGCCCCACCTTCATCCATTGGCAAATTTGGCGGAGACACCGACAATTGGATGTGGCCACGGCATACTGGCGACTTCTCGATGTTTAGAGTTTATACTGCTCCCGACGGAAGTCCAGCCGACTATTCCAAAGACAATGTTCCGATGAAGCCCAAACATCACTTACCAATTTCCTTAGAAGGCGTTAAAAATGGCGATTTTGCCATGATTATGGGATACCCAGGCAGTACTGACCGTTACTTGACTTCCTTTGGCGTTGAGCAAAACTTAAAATTAGTATATCCTACCCGTATCAAAATACGCAGAGCAAAACTAGATATTTATGCCGCCAACATGGATGCTGATGCAAAAGTGAGAATCCAATATGCCAGTAAATATGCAGGCGTTGCCAACTATTGGAAAAACTTTATCGGCATGAGCCGCGGGCTAAATAGATTGGATGTGGCTGATAAGAAGCGTGAAACAGAAGCCAAATTAGCACAATGGATTGATGCCGACGACAGCAGAAAAGCCAAATATGGAACAGCCATGAGCGATATTCAAACCGCTTACCAAAATATGGATGCTTATGTAACTAGCCGTTACTACTTTATTGAAGCCATTTATAGTGGCTCAGAGGCAATAAAAAACGCCCTGGGTTTCAAAAGCTTGATGAAAGAATTAGAAGCAGAAAATCCTGATAACGACAAAATTAACAAAATAACAGCAAGCCTTAAAGCCTCTTCCGTTGGCTTTTTCAAGGACTTTGATTTAACCACCGACAAGCAAGTTTGGGCTAAAATGATGCAGCTATATCATCAAGATGTGCCAATGGACCAACAACCTAGCTATTTAATTGATATTGATAAAAAATATAAAGGAAACTATGCCGCATGGGCTGAACAAGTTTATGCTAAATCTATTTTTGTAAGCCAAGCTAAGCTTGATGCTTTCCTTGCAAATCCTAGCATAAAGGTGCTCGCCAAAGATCCTGTTTACGTGGCTATGAATGCTTTTTTCGATCAATTTGAAGTAGTGAGAGCGAAATCCAGTAGCGCTTCTGACCAGCTAAACAAAGGAAATCGCTTGTTTATTGATGCACTTCGTCAAATGGAAACTGATAAAACCTTCTATCCAGATGCCAATTTCACCATGCGATTAACCTATGGAAATGTGAAAGATTACTATCCACAAGATGCGGTTCATTACAATTACTTCACTACGCTGCAAGGAGTTATGGATAAAGAAGATCCTACAAATCCAGAATTTGTTGTGGAACCAAAGCTTAAAGAAATCTTTCAGAAAAAAGATTATGGTGTGTATGGTGAAGGCGAAACTATGAAAGTTTGCTTCCTGAGCAACAATGATATTACTGGCGGTAATAGTGGAAGCCCTGTTATCAATGGAAAAGGACAATTAATTGGACTTGCTTTCGATGGTAATTGGGAAGCGATGAGTGGTGATATCGCTTTTGAGCCAGAATTGCAACGCACTATCTCCGTGGATATCAGATATGTACTTCTTATTATCGACCGATATGCTGGCGCCAAAAATTTGATTGATGAACTCACCTTAGTAAACCGAGTAATCGAATAAAGAATTCTTAAAATTTGACCAAGGGCTGATTATTTTTCAAAATATTAATTGAAAAATAACCAGCCCTTAATTTTTTCGTAAGCGCAAAAATATCTGCCTGCAAAAAAAAGCACTGCAAATCATTTCGGCAGGGTACTCAACTTGAAAAGTAAAAGCGCTATTTTACCCAAATCAACTGTTCGCCAAAATCAGCCACTTTACCGTTATCCATAAGCCAGCGAAGCACTTTTATCAATCTATCTTCTTGAAGATTAGGAAGTTTAGTCAAGAGCTCATAAACACTTAAATTCTGTTGTTGCAGTAGCGGCTTAATCTGATCAACTACTAAATCAAATTCATGCTGGCTCAAAGCCACGGTATTGCGCAGCAGGCAAACATCGCATTGTCCACAGCGCCGAATATTAGATTGACCGAAATAGCTAAGCAGCAATTCGCTACGACATTTGGTGGAAGAAGTAACATAATACACAACAGATTTGAGTCGCTTTTCGGCCGTTTCCTTAAGCAGCTGATAATGTTCGGAATAAATCACCACCTCCTTATTATTCAAACGACCGCCATTAAAAATAATTTGCGGCTTCGAGGTTTTAGGAATATACGTTATCACATTAGTTTTATGGAGTAATTTAAGCATATTTTCAACCACTAGTGCGCTAGTATTTAGTCGGCGAGCCAAAACATTCTCATCAATAATAGCAAAATCAGTAAACAAGCCACTATACGATCGAATGAGCACGTCGATAAAATCACCCATTTGGGGATATCGCACCTGATGCCGATAAAGGGTTTCACGATCCACGGTAATTATCAATTTGGAAGGGCGATTAATGGCATCCGAAAGAAATAAATAGCCTTCTTTTTCGAGGAATCGGATAGCGCTATAGGCCTCGTTTGCGTTCAGATTGTACATTTGCACAAAATCAGCAATAACAAATTCATTGGATTCATCCACTCCACTGCCCACCGCCAGTTGGAAATAATTTCCCAAGGCATTATACACATTTTTGATATAAGCAATTTCAGGAAAACTCATCTCGAAATTACGTTGCAAATCCATAAGATCACTTTTGTGATAGATTAAAACCGCCAAGGCCATTTTACCATCACGACCTGCGCGTCCGGCTTCCTGAAAGTAAGCTTCAAGACTATCGGGCACGTCCAAATGCACAACCAAACGCACGTCTGGCTTATCGATTCCCATTCCAAAAGCGTTGGTTGAAACAATAACGCGCACCCTATTTTGAATCCAATCACTCTGTTTGGCATCTCGCTCATCAGTAGTTAATCCAGCATGATAATAGTGAGCTGGAATATCATTTTGCATTAAAAAAATGGCTATCTCTTTCGTTTTACGACGATTACGAACATAAACAATGGCGGTACCTGGATTTTGTTGGAGTAATTGCAAAAGCCGACCCATTTTATCTTCCTTCTGCTCAACATGATATTTCAGATTGCTCCGTTCAAAACTCATTTCAAACAAATTTTCTTGTTTAAAATTAAGGCGCTTTTGAATGTCTAGCACCACGGCGGGAGTAGCCGTAGCAGTTACTGCCAGCACAGGAACATTTGGAATAAGCTCTCTAATATCTGCAATTCGCAAGTAAGGTGGTCTAAAATCGTAGCCCCATTGGCTGATACAATGAGCCTCATCCACAGCCAGCAAGCTTACTTTCATTCGTTTTAAGCGCTCTTGAAAAAGCTCTGTTTCAAGGCGTTCTGGAGATACATACAAGAATTTCACCTCTCCATTCACACAATTATCGAGGGTAATATCAATTTCACGATAATGCATTCCCGAAAAAATAGCAAGCGCACGGATGCCTCTATTCTGAAGTTGCTGCACCTGATCTTTCATGAGGGCAATGAGAGGAGTCACCACTATGCAAACCCCGCTAAGCATAAGAGCCGGCACCTGAAAACAAATACTTTTACCACCACCGGTAGGCATTAAGGCAAGCGTGTCCTTTCCAGCAAGCACCGAATCGATGATTTGTTCTTGCAAAGGTCGAAAACCTGCATAGCCCCAATATTTTAAAAGTATTTGTACCGATGTCATAGCGGTAAAAGTAGGAAAGATTTTGAAAATAATTTCATAAAAAAGAAACTATAGACAAAAAAAAACAATCAAAAAGCAAGGACAATCAAAGAAGCGTTAGGAACTAGCTAAATATTTCCGCCCGCTTTGACAAAGCAATTTCGGCAAAGAGGCTCGTAACTTTCAGTTTCGCCAAGCATTACCAATTTATCGCCTTGAATGGTACGATGCGAATAATGGGCTAATTTTCCGCAACGCATACAGATAGCATGTACTTTGGTGACATATTCCGCCATGGCCATAATGCGAGGCATCGGCCCAAAAGGTTTTCCTTTGAAATCCATATCCAAACCAGCAACAATGACTCTTATTCCTCTATTGGCCAGCTCGTTACAAACATCAGGCAACTCATCATCGAAAAATTGAGCTTCATCAATACCAACCACATCAATGTCATTAGCCATCAACAAAATATTGCTAGAGGTAGTAACTGGGGTCGACAAAATTTCATTGCGATCGTGGCTCACCACTTTTACCTCATCATATCGCACATCGATGCTTGGTTTGAATATTTCTACCTTCAATTTGGCAATGCGAGCCCGTTTCAATCTTCGGATCAATTCCTCGGTTTTGCCCGAAAACATTGAGCCGCAAACTACTTCGATCCAGCCCGACTCTTGTTTATTATTTGTTGAATTTTCTAAAAACATTCTCGTATTTATGATTTAACTTTAGAATATCTTTACCCGCTATTTAGAAAATCACGGGAAGGATTCTTTTTCCATAAGATGCAAATTTAATTAAAAGACAATAGATACTTAAAAATTTATCATTCGTAAAAATTTATCGTAATGAACAACCATCAAAAAACCTATAGCCTTGAGCTGTTAGAAGTTATCAAAGATCAACTAGAAACGATTGTATCCTATAATCATACAGTTCCGCTTATTGAAATTGATTTACTAAAGCGAAATTTGCAAAATCTATATCAATTAGTCGATTCGTTTAACGAAAAAGCAAAGCCTGGAAAACATTCTATCGAGTCGTCACGTGAAATTGATAAAGAAACAGAAGACCTCATTGACGAAGCTGAACTTGCATTCACACTCGAATTAGAGCATCAAATTGAGGAGCAAGAAAAAGTATTGGAAGAACAAGTGGTCGAAGAAAAGCGCCAACCTCAAATCCCTGACTTAGCCACCATCTCGGAAGTTCATCGCCAAACTCTGGAAAAAGCAGAAATGGAAGCTCAATTGAAAGTTACAAAGAAAGAAGAAGAAGTGCTGATACCATTGGCAGATTCAACCAAAATTCAGCAGCCAGAACCGCAAGAAAGTGAACAGCGCAAAGAATATATTACTCCCAAAATTGAACCTGCCATTAAACCAGAACCAAAGGTTGAAAAAGCTACTGAAGAAGCGAAAACCATTGCTCCTGCAGGCAAAAGAGAACTAAAGGTACAATTACCCCCTTCTATTAAAGAAGAAAATCCAGCGCGTACGGTGCACATATTGGAAGTGAGTGCAGAAGAAGATGAAGTAATCGAAGAGAACCCAGCTAGTCAAACCGTGGTAAAAAAAGACCTGAAAAGCCTGAAAAATTCTATCGGTATCAACGACAAATTTATGATTATCAATGATTTGTTTGATGGAAATCCAAAAACGTATAATGCGGCCATTCAAGCTTTTGATGATATTATGGAAGCACATAAGGCGCTTTATCTGCTTCAAGATATGCGTGACGAAAACCTATGGGAGAATAATGATCTGGCTTATCAGCAACTAAAATATTACGTTGAAAAGCGCTATAAATAGTTTTTCAACAAACCTCCACTAAGAATTGAAGTATCTCGATGAGCACGAGAACCTGATGTAGCTTTTACAAATTTTAGTCAGATTTAAACCTCACTATCGGAAGTAGGTTTGGCGGTAATCAGATTTTTTTATATTTGCATTTCACGATTATCAACGCAAATGACATCACTATTCATTGAGGGATTATTGTTGGGCGCCCTAATTGCCATTTCGGTTGGACCGGCATTTTTTGCCATTATCCAAACAGGCATTAACAAGGGATTCAAGTATGGCGTATACATGGCCGCAGGGATAAGTTTAAGCGACATAGTGATGGTGATTATTAGCTTTGCGATTGGTGCCGCCCTTTTTAACGATGCTCAAAGCAAGATTTATGTAGGAATCATTGGCGGCATTATTCTAATCATTTTCGGCTCGGTATCTTGGGCAAAAAAGCCTGAAATAATGAAACGTCGGCATATCAATCTCGAAAATCCGCCCAAAGACCCACAACCTATTGGCTATGTTTTGCGAGGCTTTATCCTCAACATTATGAACCCTTTCCTATTCTTTTTTTGGTTTGGTGCACTTGGTTTTGTTGGGAAAAATTCAGAAAAAGGAAACTTACTCGAAAATTCGATCGTTTTCTTTTCGGCCACCTTCCTCACTATTTTCGTAACTGACGTTCTGAAGAGTTTTATTGGAATAAAAATAAAACGTTATTTTTCACCAAGGCGAGAGCTCGTTCTCAATAAAGTGGTTGGAATTGCGCTGGTATTATTTGGAATAGTCCTAATTTTCAAAACGCTAGAGGATTTTGGATTTATGAATTATATGCGCATGCTACGAATCGATTAATATTTTCCCACGCTATGACCTTAGATGAAGCGCAAAAACAAGTAGATGAATGGATTAAGACTTATGGAGTACGATATTTCAACGAGCTGACCAATATGGTTTTGCTTAGTGAAGAGGTGGGTGAAATGGCAAGAATTATCGCGCGTAAATATGGCGAACAATCTTTTAAGGAATCTGATAAAGACAAAGACTTAGGCGACGAAATGGCGGATGTGCTGTGGGTGCTAATCTGCTTGGCCAATCAAACAGGCGTAAATCTTACGGAAGCTTTTGAAAAAAACATGACTAAAAAAACTTTACGCGATTCCATGCGTCATAGGCTGAACGAAAAACTATAAACTCCATAAATCAGTTCAGTAGCTATGAAATTAAACCACATTTTTTTCATTATCCTCTTCTTTTGTGTTAGCGTTGTCCATGCGCAGAGGCTTAGCTTAAGAGTTGCTGAACAAGATAGTAAACAAGGTTTAGCATTCGTAAATATTAAGTTTGGGGAAAGTTTGCAAGGCGTTTCGAGTGATATCGATGGATATTTCAACATTGAGAATGCCCGTAATTACCAAAGTATTTCCTTAAGCTACGTAGGATATATGGACACCACCATTGCCCTAAGCAGTCTCCATTCCAAGCAAACCATTTTTCTTAGGTCAAAGAAAATTCAACTTAGTCCAGTAGAAATTCTTCCAGGCGAAAACCCCGCACTCAAAATAATTAGACGAGTAATCGACCAACAAGACCAAAATAATCCTGAAAAACTTTCTAATTTTTATTACAAGGCCTACCATAAATTTATCATCACCGCAGACCCAGAATCTATTCAAAAAAGCCTAAACGACTCAAGCAGAATAGACAGTTCTACCATCCAAATGCAAGATTTCTTTCAATCACAACATTTGCTTATTTCTGAAACCGTCAGCGAGCGTTTTTTCAAAGCGCCCAATAAAAGTAAAGAGACCATCTTAGCCAACCAAGTATCGGGATTGAGTGATCCATTTTTCGCGGTAATTGGCAATCAATTGCAATCGTTCAGTTTTTATGCCCCCAGTATTAATCTTCTCGATAAAAACTACATCAATCCACTGGTAAACAATAATTTAAACAAATATTTTTACCAACTCGAAGACAGCGTTTTCAGCGATTTCGACACCACCTATTTAATCAGTTTCCGCCCATATAAAGGCACCCATTTCGAGGGTTTACAAGGACAAGTTCATATTAGTAGTTTTGGTTATGCCATTAAAGATGTAATTGCTGAACCCGCCGACAGCAATGCAGAAGTCGGAATTCATATACAACAGAAATATGAGTTAATAAATGGCACAACTTGGTTTCCAAGCCAATTGAATACCGACATCATTTTTTATAATCTGCTTGTAAATTCAACCTATTTGAAAGGAATAGGGCGAAGCTATCTCCGAAATATTAAAGTGAATGATCCTGCCCCTCCCAAAACAAAATATAGCAATGTAGTTTTGGAATTAAGTCAAGCACTTGGCGAAAAAGAGGGTGAATCCTTTTGGAACGAATACCGAACGCTTCCCCTTGATTCGATGGAATCAAAAACATATCACGTAATTGATAGTTTAGGTGAAGCAGAGCATCTCGACCAAAAAATGCTATTAATGAGGAGTTTAATAAAAGGAAAACTTCCAATTGGCCGAATCGATATCGATTTGAATCAATTGATCCACTACAATTTATTCGAAGGATGGAGAATCGGGATGGGAATAGTAAGCAATCAAAAGTTGATGAAGCAGATGGAGATAGGAACGTATGTCGCCTATGGCTTTACCGATCAAGCGATTAAGGCTGGAGGATCAATAAAGATAAATATCCCAACGCAACAAAAGATGAGCTTATCCTTGAGCTATCAACAAGACGTAAGGGAAAGTGCTGCCCCTTTTTCATTTGAAAGAAAAGGTCTTTTCAATCCATCCTCCTATCGAGCCTATTTGGTTGAAAAAATGGTCTATTCTCAGCATGCCAATTGTTCGTACGAGTTTAGCCTATTACCTCATTCCACCTGGACTCTTTCGCTAGATTATGAAAAAATAAACTCAACAGACCCTTACCAATACGTACTCACCAATCAAGCAAGCCTTTACGAAGCAAGAGGAGATTTTGATTTTGCAGAAGCACAACTAAATTGGCGCTTTGCTTGGAAGGAGAGAATAATGAACAACCAAGGAGAATATAATCAACTAGCAAACCCCTACCCTAGCCTACAAATACACTATACTAAAGGATTTCCAAGAATTGGTTATGCGATATTCAACTATCAAAAACTGGATTTACAATTTGATTATGACTACTTTATTCAGTTCGTTGGGCGCAGCCATTGGCGAATAAGCGCCGCTAAAGTGTTTGGCGATTTGCCTTGGTATAAACTCTATCATGGAAATGGCAGCATGGCCACATTCTTCTTAGAAACCCCTTTTACCTTTGGCACGATGGGCATCAACGAATTTCTCTCCGATGAATATATTTCATTCCATTTTCGCCACGATTTCAAAGGCTTATTATTCGGTAATAAGCCATTTGTTCCTCAACCTCTTTTGATTACACAAATGAGTATTGGACAGCTCTCGAATAGCAATAATCACCAAAATATTGAATTTAATACTTTGGAAAAAGCCTATTTCGAATCTGGCTTAATGCTAAATTCCATCCTTAAGTCGGGAATTAGCAACATAGGAATTGGTGTAATGTATCGTTGGGGAGCTTACGCTTTCGTTAATCAAAAAGATAATTTTGCTTATAAACTGTCATTCCAATTTCAGCTATAATTAACCATTTTGAAACCCTAAAGTTTTAGTATATTATTAATTCCTTGCACATATTAAATTACCATTAAGCGCAGCGTCAAGAGGAAGAAAATAATTTGCGAATTGCAGGCAATATGCTTTGCTCCACATGACTTTCCGCATTTATAAATAGCGCTAAAGAGGAATGTCATTCTCAATTATGTAATATTTCCCATAGAAATGGCAATTTGAAAGGCAATATTTGGCAAGTTCGTGTTATCTTAGCAGCCTTCAAATCAGATAAATTTTATAAAACTAAATACTATGGCAGCAATCGATTGGAAAAATCTAACTTTTGGTTATACTCCTACAAACTATAATGTTCGTACTTATTTCAAAAACGGCAAATGGGGCGCTTTAGAAGTAAGTTCTGAAGAAACTATCAATATTCACATGGCTGCCACTGCTCTGCATTATGGCCAAGAGGCCTTTGAGGGTTTGAAAGCATTCAGAGGAGTTGATGGTAAATTACGTGTTTTCCGTTGGGAAGAAAATGCCAAGCGACTACAAGCCTCTGCAGATGCCATTCTGATGGAGCCAGTTCCGTCTGAGTTGTTCTTAAAAGCATTAGTTAAAGTGATAAAGTTAAATGAAGAGTTTGTTCCTCCTTTTGGAAGTGGTTCATCATTGTATATTAGACCTTTACTAATCGGATCAGGGCCACAAGTAGGCGTTCGTCCGGCTGCTGAATATTTATTTATCATATTTGTAACGCCAGTAGGACCCTATTTCAAAGAAGGCTTTAATCCAGTGGATATGGAAATTGTACGCGATTTTGACCGTGCAGCCCCGCTAGGAACAGGACATGCCAAAGTAGGTGGTAACTATGCCGCCAGCTTGAAAGCCGGCGTGAGAGCACATCATGATGGATATGCAGCAAGTATTTTCCTTGATGCCAAAACAAAAACGCATATCGATGAAGCTGGACCAGCCAATTTCTTCGGAATTCGCGACGGCAAATACATCACGCCAGATAGTGGTTCTATTCTTCCTTCCATTACCAATATGAGCTTACGTACCCTAGCTGAAGATTTGGGACTTAGCGTTGAAAGACGTCATGTGTTGGTAGAAGAATTATCCACTTTTGACGAAATAGGCGCTTGCGGTACGGCAGCGGTTATTTCTCCTATTAAACGAATTCACGATCGGGATACTGGCCAAGATTATCTTTATTGCAAAGACGGTAAAGCGGGCCCCATTTCAACGCAACTCTATAATACTTTGCAAGGAATTCAATTGGGAACCGTAGAAGATAAATACCAATGGAACACGATTATCGATTAGTCGTCAAATCGTAAAACAGCATTTTTTGAACCTAGATAAAGTCAGGAAGAAATAAAATTCTTCCTGACTTTTTTTTGTATAATGCGAATTAGCGCGGTTTGGCAAATTCTTCAACAAACCCAAGATTGAAATTATCAAAAAAAATTCCCCTCCGTGAATCGGAGAGGAATTTTTAATATCAGATAACAAACGCTTTTATTTGGCAATAATCATTTTGCGTGTTAATTTTTGATGATCGAAGACTAGGGTGTAATAATACACTCCATTGGCAAAATTCTTCAAATCCATTTCCAATACATGATGTCCAGCCGTGAAATTACTTTCATTAGTCATCAATACGCGACCAGCAACATCAGCAATTTCGACTGAAACAGCACCAGATTGCGGTATTTCAAAGGCGATTTGAGTTTGGCTATTCGCTGGGTTAGGAACGTTTTGGAAGAGCTTGAAGCCTTGTTCAGTAATCTCAGACAAGCCAGAGGAAATCAATGCTTCGCAACTTTCGTCATTTGCGGTATTCACATCATTCGGTAGCAAAGCTTCAACGCACAATATGAAATTTCCTAAAGGAGCATTAAATGGTTGCGTAAAGGTAATCATTGCTGAGTCGCCATAATTCAAAGCTGTTCCAGTCCAATTTTGCACAACATCATTAAGATGATTTAGGCTGTACTTAACATCCACCGAACTTAAAGGCGTTGTTCCTCTATTAAATATCCAAGCCGTTACCGTATTTGGGTGACCAAAAGAGACAACATTTTTAGGATTAACATGATCAATAGCGGCATCCAAAGCACCAGGTGTAGTACCAAAGGTTGCACACTGCCCGTCATTATTAGAATATAAGTCACCACTAACTAAGGTGCGCACACACAAACTGTAACTAGAAACTGGACTTATGAAGGAGGTAGCAAAAATAAATTCATAAGTTGAATCAGGAAGCAAGCCTGAGCCGGTAAGTACAATATTTTCAGAAACAGGGTTACCACTATTATTGACATCGTACTGTATTGGAATTAAAGTTAAAGGATCATATCCATAATTTTTAACTTTCACCTTTACTGTAACACCAGCGCCAATAGGCGTCGTTGCTTGTGGTAGCTCAATTGAAGTTACTCCTGCATCATGTTGTATCAATGGAAGTGTGATCTTGAAATCATCCAATGCATAGCCATCAGCAGTTCCTGAACCATCCGAAACTAAATGGAAGCGGAATTGGACAGGCATTGGCTCATAATTGAAGGCATCCAAATGATAACTTTGAAATTCCCAGCCACTTGATGTTCCCGAGAACATGTCGATTCCATTTGCACTAGTATTGTACCAGTTGGTAGGTGAAGCAGGATCATTTAGGAATCCTAAAGAAACCCAGCTCACACCATTGTCTTTGGTATATTCGATATTTACTCCATCATTGGACAACAAGTTTCGATATTGCCAGAAACTCATAGTCATTGCCGTATCAATAGCGAAATTAAAATATGGACTGTACAAATACGAATTGGTAGAAGAAGGATAATTACTGCTTAACTCAGTCATCCATACATTAGGAGCGGAATGAGGGACGGTAATAACACTTCCGGCTGGAGTACCATGCTCCCAAACATTGCCCTCTTGTGCCCATATAAAAGGTTGAACATCAAAATTATCAACATAGCTAGGACTGAGGAACGGAACACCTGTGTAGGTAGCAAAAATAGTATCATTAGCCGCGTTGGCGTCATTAACCAAATTTACATATACAAGAAGTGGTTTTGTACCAGCTATAGCCGTAAATCCACCAGGAAAAGTGTAGCTAGTATCGGCGCCAGGCGCTAACATTCCCCCCCAATTTTGGGTAGTAGTAAGGCCGTTGTAGCGATAGGAAACCGTCACCGAAGTGACTGTGTCTAAACCGATATTTCTAAAAGTGAATTCAACCACGGTATTATTAATAGCAGGACCAAAAGTATTTATTGGTCTTACTAAACTAGTTGCATACACATCCCATTGTGTTGGGGTAAACTCATAGGCACCAATATCGGGGGTAGTGGCATTACGCACTTGGCCATCAATATCGCTGGTAACATACGAAATAGGCGTTGCTGCAGCGTTCAAAACTGGTGATATTACATGCAAGTCACTTGGGGCATAAAACATTGGGTCAGTACTTATTGAATGCATGTCTTTGCCTGATGCTGATTGTAAGGCGGTTAAATCTGCCACCGCACTACCCCAGTAGGCGAAAACACTCGCAGAGCTTCCGTAGAAATTGTTATAATCTGAAGTAACAACCGCCGAAGCCGTGCTGACATAATAATTATAGGCAACACTTACTAAGTTGTTATTCAAGAACGATAGATTACTACCACTTGTAACATAAACTGCCCTACTCGTTGCAGAACCCGCTGAAACATTGATAGAATTGTGCGCAAATTCAACATACGAATTGTTATAAATGTACATCCCATAGCTCGCTCCTGAACCTGAGGAAATGCTAATGGAATTATTGAAAACCCTCCCTGGCAAGCTGGAAGAACCGTCGCAACTATTCATATATAATCCATAGTGAACGCTAGCAGGAGTCAAATCCAGGATATTATTACTTACCAATACGTTATTGTCGCAATAATACATATATAAACCGTAGCCATAATTTGCCGCACCATCCGCAACATAGTTTCCAACTACCGTAGGCGCATCTTGATAATATAAATACAATCCATAATAGTAATATCCAGTAATGTTATTGTATTCAAATATATTTTTAGATTCCAATGAAGTGGTAGAAGAACCTCTCCAATAAACAGCATAGTAACCATTTTCAATTGAATTATAACGGAAAGTGTTATAATTATCGTTATCGGTACTAGAATAAATAACAGCAGCAGTGGAACTTGTGGTAATCGGAGTTCTTAGAATATTACTTTCAAAAACATTGTGTGAGGCACCACCTTTTATCAAAATTGTATAGGCATTGTTGGTTACTTCAATACTTAGGTTTTTAAAGTGTACATAGTCAGTCCCATTAAGGGAAACCACATAGGGTTTTAATCCGCCGGGACTATAATTGATATTTACACTCGTACTATCGTAAAGTGAGGAGGTAAAAGTAACGGTATTCAAACTATCTGCTCCGCTAATGGCTGTAAGCTCAAATTGCTCGTTATAATTTCCTGGATTAATCAAGAAAACTACCGCACTATCAATCCCGCAAATATTAAGGGCATCAACGGCACTACTAATAGTGGGGTAATCGGCTGTGGCGCCCCCTACAGTATAGGTTCCATGTAAGAAATTACTACAACCATAAATACTGGTGTGCAAAGTATCATTCATGGTTTGACCATCGATTACGCCATTAGGCATAGATGTCCAGGCTTTCACTAGATTGTTTCCAGTGATAAAACTACCATTGGCAACATTCAGATTAAGAACAGTATCCCCTGGGAGCAAACTTCCATTCCAAGTTAATGGAGTAGTATTTAGTACGCCATTCAAGGAGAAGTTCACATTAACTGTTTGCAAGGTGTCAGTACCATAGTTTTTAATTTTCACCTTCAAGGGATGAGTTCCTGATAAGGCAGGAGTGGTAGAGCTTGATATTCCAAAAACTCCGGCATCATTGGGTGATGTTGTAAATTCATCTGCGCCAATATCGGGAGTAGTAGACCTTAAATGTCCATCAATATCTTCAGTAATTCCACTAATACTAAATCCGGCACCATCCAAAAGCAGAGCGTTGGAGTGTAAATTAGTGTTGGAGTAATACGTTGGATCAACTGATTTAGAATGAGTATCATATCCGCTAGCGGTTTGTAATGCTGATAAATCGACCTTATCACCATTCCAATAAGCTAGTTTTGTTCCAGTGACAAAGTAGTTGTTATAATCAGCATTATTTACCGAAACAGGGGTGCCGTAATAAGCTGCGTAACCACCAGAGGTATTAGAATAAATGTTATTGATATGGGTTTGTCCAATCGTATTGGAGCTTGTATTGTATTGATATAATGCCCTAGAGCTCAAATCTCCGCTAGAAATATTTACAGTATTAAAATAATATTCAACCTTATCACAATAGTAATCATACAAACCATAATTAATTCCAGTTCCACTATTGATGCTTATCATATTGTTATATACTTTTCCTACATTTCGAGGATTTGTAGTAATTGAATAATAATTAGCAAAGTAGATGCGCATGGCATAGGCATAAGATGCTGGATTCAAATCAATAATATTCTTACTAATATCAAATCCATTGAATATGTAATAAGTATACATACCATACTGATACAAATTTGTACCATCATGAATATAGTTTCCAATGGCTTGTACTGAATCCTGATAATACAAGTAAAGACCGTAGTAGTAAAAATTCTTGATGTCGTTATTCAAAATTTTATTCCCTTTATCAAGCGCCGATGAACTAGACCCGCTCAAATAAATACCGTAATAACCACCATCGATGATATTATTGCTAATGGTGTTAAATTTATTATTAGTTCCACCAGTAATAACCAGTGGGCGTCCGTAGGATGAAGTTGAAACTGCAGAATAAATATAGCAATTCTCAACCGTATTGTAACTAGCTCCACCTGTGAGTTCCACCCCATAGGCATAAGTAGCACCAAGCGCTTTTATAGTAACTTTACGGAGCGTGATGTACTTGCTGGCGGCAAAGCGCACTACGTAATTATCTGCAGTTCCAGTAGCTGCATATTGAATAACAAAATCGGTACTATCACCTGTAGCAGATTGGAAAGTTACGGTATTATTAGAATCCAAACCAGCAATTGCAGGGATTATCAATTGACCGTTAATAGTATCTGGGATGAGTAAAAATACCACATGCCCACAAACACCAGCAGTTTGTACTGCTGAAATGGCAGTATAGATATCCACAAAATCCGCACTTGCCCCTCCAACGGTATAGTTTCCATTCATACAAGCTGAGAAAGCAAGTATCATTGAATCGTTAGGATTTACCCCTGACACTATGCCATTTGGGTTAATCACTTTAGCCATTATGGTATGTAAACCTCCAACAAAAACATCGGATGAAATAGTAATTGGAGATGAAACCTGATTGAACGCTAAACTTCCGGTCCAAGCAAAGGTGTCTTTTGGCACATTATCTAAGAAATAAATGATGCTAGCACTAGTAAGCGTTGAAGTTCCAAAGTTTTTAAGCTTCACTTGAATTGGCGTATTTACTCCTGATGGTGAACTTAATGAAGGAGAGTCAATAGAATAAATACCGGCATCTACTGCTGGTGGCGATGCCACATTGATTTGTATTGGTATCCTATTACTTGCGCAACCAGTAGCAGCAGCAAAAACTTCAATTTCTCTAAAATTAGGATTCGATAATTGAGTTCCACTCGTTTGGAAAGTGGTAATCCTAAACTTGGTAGTAGTTACTAAAGGGAACATCACCATATTTTCGCATTGCATTGGCAAATTGGTGAAGGTGTAGAAATATACCCAAGCACTACCGTTCCAATAATATAATTCTCCGCCAGAAAGTAATCGAGTAGTCGTTTGTGCATGATGAATTTTCATTCCGCTAATCGATTGTGGTGCGATCCATTCAAAATCTATATAATCGGTATGAGGAACCGAAGATGGTGGCGAAGCAGTTGAAATCCACATCAATTGAGTTCCACAAACGCCTAAATTCAAATCATTCAGTGCACCGCAAGGCCCAGTACTGCAATTACTTGCACTAGCGGTTGCTAATGGTGCAATATTAGTTCCAGCAGCGCCATAGCTAGCTCCCAAAACTGCTTCTACGTAGAAGGTAGTATCTGCATAGAGGTAAGGCGTTGTATAATAATGACCTACATAATCCTCCACTGTGGAAGTATCTGTTCCATACCAAATTAAGGTATCGAGACTAGTGGCAGTCAAAGTAACTGAGGCACCATAGGCAAGCGATTGAGGAGAAACTACTATTGGATCAACCGCTGTTAAATTAGATTCAATGCCAGATAAAGTTAAGGTATCGTTAGTATGATATGGGTCGCCCGTTAATAGCACTTCTGCTTTAATTTTGAAAACAGTATCTGCATTGTATGCGTAAAGATCGGCCTTATTGATAAATACATAATCAATGGTGTCTTGCGATGGCACTGGAATATTGATTGTTTCAAAACTTGTATAGGCATTGGCATTAATCTTATAACGAGCCGTTAAGTTTGTATTTACCGTTTGTGTTCCATTGTTAAATACGCGAATCGTAACCGATTCGTTGGTGTCTAATCCACAACCGGAATTTACCAAAATCTCAGCTATTCCTACTTCACCAGTTGGAATTCCAGTTACGATGACATTGGTATATGAATAATCGCTATAGCAACCATTCGTCGAAAGCACCTTGGCAACAAACTGAGTGGTATCGAATAGCACAGGTGTGGTGTATGAAGTTCCAAGTCCGACTGGAGACATCGAAGTATCCGTTGCGAACCATAAGATAGTTCCTATAGCCGTTGCCGATATCAAAGCGGTATTGCCATAAGTAGTTGTTGAACTACTAATTACTGGTGCCGAAGGAATCGTATTATTATTAAATACTTTTAAGATTGTATCATTTAGCTGAATTGGATCACCAGTGAGGCTAATCCAACTGTTTAGATAAAAGGTAGAATCAATTGGCGAACTAATAATTGCCTTACCAATAAAGGTATAATCAAGCGTATCACCGGGTAAAATCATGGTGCTTATGTTCTCGGTCACCACATTGGCATTGCCTAGTATTGAATAGTTTGCCGTTAAATTACCCGAGATAGTATCTAATCCGAAGTTGGCAATTTTTATTTTTACTTCAACAGTATCCATTCCGCAACTGGTAGTGGGTTCAAAAACTTCAATCAAAGCTGCTTCTTGTGCTGGTGGATCAAATTCATCAGCGCCAATATCTGGTGTTAAGGTATTTCGTAAATCTCCATCGATATCATGGGTGATATAGACTGGTGTACCATAGCCATTAACGGTTGAACTGACGGTATGTAGATTGTTTGGCGCAAAAAATACTACTGGAAGACTTACCGAATGAGCATCAAGACTTGAGGCTGTTTGATAATCAGCTAAAGTTGCTTTGGCTGAGACCCAAAAAGCAGCATTGCCATTGGCACAATAGATATTATTATAATCAGATGCTGGTGGATAAGCGCTATTCAAATAAAGCGCGTAACGAGTGCCAGTTCCAGTGCCTCCATTGATTAAATTATTATTTTTAATACTATGACCAGCATAGCCATTAAAATACATCGCATAAGAAGCACCTGTTCCTGATATATTAATGGAATTGTAAAAATAATCATGATTGGTACCATAGGCAGAATAAATTCCGTATTTGGTACTATTATTAATTATCGAAACCATATTGTTTGCTACTACTGCATGGCTGCCAACGCTAGCATCACAATAATATAAATACACCCCATATTGTGTTCCAGCACCGTTCAACTTAATCACATTATTACTTACTTCGATGGCATCATCACAATAATATGCATAGATACCGTAATTGGTAGCAGAAGCCGCAGAATTACTTATTCTGTTTCCGTTAATTATAATTGAATCTTGATAATAATTATACAATCCAGATAAATAAAAATCAGAAATAATATTATTGCTAAAAACATTGGAGCTTTCTAAACTAGTGGATGAACCTCCATAATTATAAACCCCATAATAACCGCCAATGATGGCATTATTTGTAAAGGTTAAGTTATAATCTATTCCCGTATAATTATAAATCGGAGCAACAGCACTAGAAGTAGAAAGCGGCACTCGAATAACACAATTATTAAATGCAAGGTGATGAGTTCCATTCTTTATTGCAACCGCCTGACTAGCCGAACTATTTATAACTGAAATGTTTTTAAAATTGATATATGAGGCCCCGATAAAGCTAATGGTACTTGCTGAAGATGAAACTATCTTAACATCGGTACTGTCTGAGGTCGTTGATTGGAAAGTGATAGTATTATTTGCATCAGTACCTAAAATATTAGAAATAAGCAGATTACCATTATAAGTTCCTGAATCAACATTGAATACTACCGATCCACAAATGCCGTAATTCGTCAAATAATCAATGGCAGTTGCAAAATTTGGAAAATCATTGCTAGCATTTGAGCCAATGGTATAGGTTCCTCCGGCTAAGGCTGCTTTAAAAAATGGGAAATTCAAGGAATCGTTTGGGTTATTCAAATCAACCACTCCATTAGGATTGGTGGTCCAAAAATTTAAAACATAATTGATAGAATCTTGAAATACATAATTCCCTAAAACTACGTTGGCGGTTTGCCCAGGTAAAAGTGTATCAGAAAGAATATACGAAGTTTGAGCTATACCATTAACTTTCCAATTAACTGTGGCCGTAAACAGCGTATCAATACCAAAATTTCTTACCTTAACTTCAATGGATGAGCTAGAAGCTGGACAAGCAATTACAGGAGAAACTAAGGCTAAAACCCCAGCATCATCATTCCACATAATAAACTCATCGGCACCGATATCAGGAGTGGTAACATCCCGTGGGAAACCATCATAATCTATACTTACCAATGAATCAGGGCTTCCTGCGGCATTAATACCCAAAGCACTAGCATGTAAATCACTAATTGAAGTGTATAATGGATCTAGTGCAACTGAGTTTGAATCCTTTCCACTTGCTAATTGCAATGCGGCCAGGGTGGCAATATTCCCTCCATGATAAGCTAATGTGGCAGTGGTACAATAGTAGTCGTTATAATCGCAATAACTAATGCTTGCTGGAGTATTAAAGTATGCCGCAAATCCATCTTTCGAGGAGAAAATATTATTCTTAAAAATTTGCCCCGTAACCGTAGTTGTACCATTTTGATAAAGTGCACGACTGCTTCCCCCGCCCGATTCGATATGTATGCTATTGTACAATACGTGCGTATTACTTGAATAAAATACATACAATCCATAATTAGTGATAGTACCTGAACCAATACTTATCATGTTATTGGATACTATTACTCTACCCAAGGCTGGATTTGTATAATTACTATAAGCAACTCGCATGGCATAGGCGTATGAGGATGGGAATAAGACTACCTTATTATTGGATAAATTGGAATAATTATCACAATAATTTGCATTTATACCGTATTGAGTAGTATTGATTCCGTCATGAACACTATTGTTAAGAAACTGCAAAGAATCATGATAAAAAAGGTAAGTAGCGTAATAATAGAAACCAGAAATATCATTATTAATAAATTGGTTTCCATTGATCTTAGCGGTTGAACTAGAGCCATAGGCATAAATTCCATAAAACCCACCGCTAATAATATTATTTTTGAAACTATTATAATGAGTTCCTCCACCATAAAGTCTTACAGGATTACTAGATGAACTAACGGTTGTAATGGATCGTATTATATTTCCCTCAAATGAGTTATTACTAGCTCCATTCAGTAATAGTAGTGCATAGCCGTAGGTTGTACCGCTAGCTTCGATAGTTAAGTTTTTAAAATTCACATATTGAGTTCCAGTCAACTTAACCACGAAATTATCAGCAGTACTAGCAGCAGCATATTGCAATACCACATCAGTATTTACTCCTGTTGATGATTGAAAAGTCAATTGATTGATGTTAGAAGATCCATTGATAAGACCATAATTTAGCTGAACATTATAAGTGCCTGGAAGAATATTGATGACCGTTGGTCCGCAAACACCCACATTGGAAATAATAGAGTTAAAAACTGCAAAATCGCTAAAGTCGGCGCTCGAACCTCCTAAGGTGAAAGTACCACTCAGGCAAACATAAGCTATGCCCGTGGCAGTATCATTTGAAGTGTATTGGTCGGCACTATCATTGGGCAACCATGTCCATGCTTTATAACTATAAGCTCCTCCACTGAAGGTATCGGTACCGATGGTTACTGATGTAGTTTGGTTATACAACAAATTGCCAGTCCATGCAAAAGTGTTTTTCAAAACGCCATTCACACTGTACGAAATATTAACTTTCTTTAGTGTGTCTCCCGAAAAATTCTTAAGATTAACCGTTACAGGCACAATAGACCCCTGAGTATAGGCACCTGAAGGACTTGTTATACTGGTGACTCCTGCATTATAAATCGGCATTCCCGATATCATTACCTTCACAGGCTTTGCTATACTTGGACATGCAGTACCAACTCCACTAGAGCCTTGTCCTATCGTTAATCCCGGATTCAAAGTACCAAAACTTTGCATTATAGGATTAATGCTGGCAATACCCCAGTCAGAGGCACTGTCGGAGTCGGACGTTAGTCTCGAAATACCAGCCTTACCCGATGAAGAGGGAACAACACCTACCCAATCGGCTGCGGTAACGCCAGTAGCAAGAGCATCAAATACTTGTCCGTTGGCTGAAACTGCATCTATTACATTACCTCCCAGGTCCTTAATATAGTATGCTTGAACAGTGCTAGACTGAGGGTTTGCCGATGTAAGACCTGCACCAAAATAAAAATTAGCTGGATTATTTACTGCGGAAGTGTTTTTAATATCAATTACCGAAATGCCTCCACTGGGTAAAATAGTACCAATAGGAAAAGTAAAGGCACCATTCGTACCATTAGAGGTGGCAGTACTATAAAAATTGAGTGTCCAACCTGATAAGTTGGCGGGTGCATTGCCAAGATTTGTAATTTCAACGCCATCAAAATCACCACTTGCAACTCCTGTTATCCATGCCGGATATGGATTAGTAGCCCCCATTCCTGTTTCATACTGAACAATTTCAGTGATTTTAACATCTGGCATAGCACCACTAGCTTGAACATAAAAAATAGTGGTATCTAATAAAACAGGAGTGGTAAAATATTGCCCCATCGATAGCTGATTTTGTGCTAAAGGATCAGAATACCAAAATAAAGTGTCAGTATGGATTGCATGCAGGGTAACACTGGTATTAAAAGGAATGGTGGGATCAGTAATCACAGGTGGTGACAAAGGCACACGGCTTGCAAGGGTATCGATGATGGTATCATTAGTTTGATTTGGGTCGCCAACTAAACTCACCCAAACCTTAATTGGATAAAGCGTGTCGACGGAAGAATATAAATTGATAGCCGTATTAAAGGTGTAAAGCAAAGAATCGGTGGGATTGATTGATTGTGAAACCGTCTCTGTTACAGCAGCACTTCCATCTCTTTGAAAACTAGCAGTTAAATTACCATTGATAATGCCAGCACCCGAATTAAGAATTTTTATTTGTACGGTTTCATTACTAAGTCCACAACCAGAGGTCAAAGCATAGGGTAAATTATAACTCATTGCAGTTGCTTCAAATTGTGAAGGAACACTAACAATAATATCATCTAACAACCAACCATAATTAAAATTGGCTCCCATTCCGTCGCCATCAATTAATCCAAATCGAACCTTCACTTGTGCGGAATTAGAAACGAGTGATGAAATATTAAACTGCTCCGTTTTCCACCAAGTATTGGTTGGTACAGCTGCGTCTACTGATGCATTCCAATCTACTGCGTACGAAACTGCCGTAAAACGATTTCCTATATTGCCAAACTGAGCTAGACCCTGATAATACATTCCATTGAGTCTTGTCCATGTAGCTCCATTATCATTGGAAACTTCTACTATTGCGGCGTCTAGCCAATGTATCTTACAAATTTGCTTAAATTGTAAATTCACCACATAAGATCCAGTGGTACTAAAGGCTGAAGAGGTCAAATAGGTAGTATCACTTGCCGCTACTCGAGCACTGTCTGATTTTAGACCTCCTGCATGGAGACTTGTACTGATTGCCCAATTGTTAAGCCCAGTCATCGAACTTGAGGTCATGGAAAGACTGGTTCCTTCAAAATTCTCGCTGAAAACATTTACTTGTGATTTTACGCTAAAGGCAAAAGTCAAGATTAAGCTTAATAAAAGTAGAAATTGCTTCATCGTTTTATGTATTTAGATTGATATGCTAATTTATATTGATAATAGGAATCGCAAATTTAATATAATTCAACTATTTAAATGAAAAATAATAGATAAAACATTATTTCAACAAAAAAACAACATACTTTGTGTTTTTATCACATACTTCAAAATCCTGTTATTAATAAAACAGATGAGGCACTATCAAAACTACTTTGCCTTAAATCTAATTCTAACAATATGACAAACTCCATCATTGTTTCAAAAAAAAACATGTAAAATTCCTAAATTCATCATCCGTGTTTCATTTTTTCCAATAAATCGAAACGAATTTAATCGACAATCTGTAAATTAAAAAAACAAATTTAGGATTCCGTAGAATGAGTAAAAGACACCTTAAATTAAAGTAGGAGACAAAGTTAAATAAAATAATTATATAACTTTGTCGTCC
>DYSI01000004.1 GCA_020718275.1 Draconibacterium orientale | reverse complement strand
TATGTGTTAAACAATTTTGGCGATAAATACGACATTATATTTTAGCTATTACTTAGATCCAACTTATTATACAAATCCGACAGAAAATAGTTATTACACTGATTATTTAAATTTCAATTCAAATGTAATCATTGCCGGTGACGATAATAATTTGATTATTTATAAAAGTGCTACTGCTTGGGTTAGACCTCGGTTCATTAATACCAATCCTGATCCAAATAATCAGGATATTTTTGAATATCGAGGTGGAATTGGCACTCTTGTTCAACACCAATTTGGACCTTATCTCCATGGTAAAATAGATACGACATTTTTGCTTTCGATTTATGAAACCTATAGTGGAGAAAAAATATTTGGAACAAGTGGTCTATCAAATGCTCATATTGTAGAAGGCAAACTAACCCGCAACGGCATAACCAAAGATACCATTATACCTTATAATGCGCCTCCTTTTGATACTACTATTGTTGAGATAAGGTATTAGTTTTAAATCAAAATATTATGAAAAAGATAGCGATATATAAATCCTCCTCCTCAAAATCATCCTTCAGGATTGAGGCAAAGTTTTGAGGAGGAGGATTTGTAGGATTGTGAGGGAGTGAGAAATCACCTTCCTCTTTTCTTTGTCCCGCCCTGAAAGGAGGAAAAGAGGAATATGATTTTGTGATTCAAAATTTAAAACTCCGAGGTGAAATAAAAATTCAGTTCTGGAAATTTCTCTTGAGCTATTTGCAGTGAATAGGGGGTATCAGCCAAAAATACATTTCGACCTTCTTTGTCGAAAGCCATTTGCTGATATTTCCGTTCGATAAACTCTTTGAGCTTTGCTTTATTGTTGCTGGTAATCCATACGGTTTTATAGAGTTTTATTCCTTCGTAGCGGCAGCTAGCGCCATACTCGTGCAATAGTCGATATTGAATTACTTCAAATTGTAGCGCACCCACGGTGCCAATTATTTTTCGATTGCTGGCCATCCCTGTAAATAATTGGGCTACTCCTTCATCCATTAATTGCTCTATCCCTTTAGCCAATTGCTTAGATTTCATTGGGTCAGCATTCTCAATATACTGAAATAATTCGGGTGAAAAGCTTGGCAATCCTTTAAAATGAAGTAATTCACCTTCGGAAAGCGAATCGCCAATTTTGAAATTACCAGTGTCGTGCAATCCAACAATATCGCCTGGATAGGCTTCGTCGATAATCGATTTTTTGGAAGCCATAAAGGCCGTTGGACTCGAAAATTTCATCATTTTACCGTGCCGAACGTGTAGATAATTGGTGTTTCGTTGAAATATCCCTGAACATACTTTCACAAAGGCTATGCGGTCGCGGTGATTGGGATCCATATTAGCATGAATCTTAAAAACGAATCCAGTGAATTTATCCTCTGTCGCAACTACTTGTCGCTCTTGTGTTTCTACAGGAAGTGGGGAGGGAGCAATGTCTACAAAACAATCTAAGAGTTCTTTTACGCCAAAGTTATTTAAGGCACTGCCAAAAAAAGCGGGGGCTATTTTAGCGTCGAGATAGGGTTGTCGATCAAATTTTGAATAAACACCACGCAATAAATCCATGTCTTCACGCAATTGCTTGGCGTCGGCTCCAATGTATTCTTCAAGTTCGGGATCGTTGATGTCTGTAAATTCTATCGAGTTGTTGTCGCTTAGCTTTTCGTTGGCATTGAATAGCACAAGCTTTTCGCTATAAATATTGTAAACGCCTTTAAAATAGGCGCCATTATTGATGGGCCAACTCAAAGGCATAACTCTGATTTCCAATTGTTTTTCGATTTCATCCAACAAATCAAAAGGATCTTGTGCCGGTCGATCCATTTTATTGATAAAAACGATTACTGGAGTTTTACGCATTCTACAAACCTGCATCAGCTTTTTGGTTTGTGGTTCAACGCCTTTGGCCGCATCTATCACAATAATCACTGAATCAACTGCGGTGAGTGTTCGGAAAGTGTCTTCGGCAAAATCTTGGTGACCAGGAGTATCTAGTATATTGATTTTATGGCTGTTATATTCAAATGCCATTACCGATGTGGCGACAGAAATACCTCTTTGTCGTTCTATTTCCATCCAGTCGGAGGTGGCGGTTTTCTTTATCTTATTACTTTTTACGGCACCGGCTTCTTGTATGGCGCCACCAAAAAGGAGTAACTTTTCGGTAAGGGTGGTTTTTCCGGCATCTGGATGCGATACAATGCCAAAAGTTCTTCTTCGTTGAATCTCTGTTAAAAAGGACATACATTTTTAAATTGAGCGGCAAAAATACAATTAATCAGTTAGCTAAAACCTTCATTATGGGCAAAAAAAAAGAAGCGAATTTGCTGCGCTTCTTTTCGTTGTTTTTTACTGGAATTGTATTTTTAAATACCGACTTCTGTTTTTTGTAAAATATTAAGTAATAAATCGCGCGCTCTGAATAATTTTGCCTTAACGGTACCAATGGGTAATTGAAGTTCCTCAGCGATTTCTTCGTATGAATATTCTTTGAAATAGCGTAACTCTATCAAAATTCTATAATGCGGTTTTAATCGATCTACTAAGGAACGCATTATGTTAATCTTTTGATTTTTAATTAGTTCTTCCTCTGGATCTAATACGTCAGCTATGATTCGTGATGACATTTCGCTGCCTTCTTCATCCTGATATTCCTTGTCTAAAGAATAAACAAATTGTTTCTTCCTGCGGATAAAATCAATGCAATTATTAGAGGCTATTTTAAATAACCATGTACTAAAGGCATAATCAGGGGTGTATTGTTCTAATTTTTTGAATGCTTTGCCAAATGCTTCAATGGTAAGGTCTTCTGCGTCGTCCTTATTATTGGTCATTTTGAGTAGCATAAAATATATCGAATCTCGATAATTAGTCATGAGCTCGGAATAGGCATTACGATCATTCTTTTCAAGAGCAGATTGAATTAAATAATAGTCCCTTTTTGCCTTTTCCGTGAAATTTGAATTTACTTCCATTTACGTTGTTTATAGAGCATGTTATAGATTGCCATAACGGGTCCCACTACCGTAATTAGCAATTCTAAGCTTGGCGAAAATAATAATAATTTTCTTTCGCCAACTATTAACATAAATTTTTTTGTAATCAAAATGTGAAGAATAAAACGCAATGTTAAAAAAATGTAAACTTGATACAAGCTTAAGTCTTTAATAAGTAGATAAACTGCTGATAAATAGAATATTATCAAACTTATATCACTGATTGCTAAAAGGCTTAAATGAAGCTTTTTATAATAAATCCCAGTGGTTAGATGTCGCCTTTTTTGCGCTACCCAGTCTCCAAAACTTTGTTTAGGAAGACTAATAGTCTTTGAGTCAGGATTTAAGCAAATACCAGTGTTTTTTGAATTTGCTGCTTTGTTAATAAATAAATCATCATCACCCGAGCTGATTTTATAATGCGACATAAAACCCTTTTGTTCATAAAAGAGTTTTTTGCGGTAGGATAGATTTCTTCCAACGCCCATATAGGGAATTTTCCATTTTGCAAAACTGAAATAGCTTAAAGCGACTCGTAAGGTATCATATCGTATAAGCTTGTTCAACAGTCCTTTCTGTTCTTGATAGGCTCCGTAACCTAACACAATCTCAGTGTTTACTTGATAGGCTGCTTGCATTCCTTTTATCCACTGGTTGCTGGCTGGAATACAATCTGCATCAGTCAGTAATAATAAATCATGATGAGCTGATTTAATCCCAATCGATAATGGAAATTTCTTCCCATTGAAAAAATTACCTTCGCCATTAACCGTAATGAACTGCAAATGTGGATATTCAAATTGAAATTCCTTGAGCAGAAATTCTGTGTCGTCTGTGGAGTTATCATTCACCACAATTACCTCGTATTCAGGATAGTCTTGGGTCAATAGGAGTGGGAGAAATTTTTTCAGTTTTAGATATTCGTTTTTGGCCGCAATGACTATGCTTACTGGTTCAAAATGATTGCTTGCAGCCGCGGGCTTGTTGAAAAATACCAATCGCCCATAGAAAACAACTAGATAAAAAAGCTGAATTCCTGTAGCAACATAAAAAAGGATTAATATAATTTGAATAAAATCAATCATAGCAATGAAAATCTGAACTTCAAAAGTATTCTTTTTAGCGCGGCCGAATGTTAGTTGTAGATTTCATTTTATCAACATCCTGTTGTGAGCTAATTGTTTTTTGAAGGTGGTCCTTTAGTTATTTCAAAGGATTGTAAGCATTTGTATATCAAATTTATCGATACATTTTGGCCTGTTATTCGCGAAGTCTTGGGTAGCTTTTTAATCATTAAAACAGCGCTTAAACTTTAGATTTCATGGTTATTTTGACCTTGCTTTTGGACATTGTCAACGACAAGACTAATGGTTGCGGCTTTAGTTTTTAGTTTCTAAAATTAGTAGACTGCCTTAAAATAATTAAGCAATATTTTCGTTTGGATTCCTTTGCCTTATAAGCATTGATTTGATTGAAATTTTACGCTTGACATGCCTTTATATATAAGTTTAGATTAGCTTTGCACTTTTAAAACCTATAGTGGATGAAATTACCTTTAAATATTACTCTTTTATGCTGGATGTTTGCTGGCCTAAGTCTATTTTCTTGCTCTAATGAGGTGGATATCAATGATGATTATAAAGAAATTAGCATTGTATACGGTTTGCTGAATCAAAGCGAAATACGGCAATATTTTAAAATTACTAAAGCTTTTCAAACGGATGGGAATGTGTATTTAGCAGCTACTGATCCTGCCAATTCCCAATATTTACCCGAAGATATTGAGGCTTGGTTAGATGTTTATGCCTATGGTACTTACGTTAAAAGTATTGCCTTGGACACGGTGATGATTCTGCAAAAGGACAGCGGCGACTTTTATTTTCCTTCGCAACTCATCTACGCTACGCCAATAAATACTATTCTCAATGAAAATGAAGAGTATCGCTTGAAAATTAAAATTAAAAGCTCGGGTAATTTATTGGAATCAACAGCTTTATTGGTAAAGGATTTTTCGATTGTGAAACCTATTGCTAACGTTAAATATGTGGATTTTAGTAGCAATTACCCCTCTACCGTGCAATGGAAATCAGCGGTCAATGGATTGCTTTATGAATTTGGTATTCGCTTTTTCTATACCGATGTACCAGCAAGCGGCTCCTCAGTTTCTCGTTTTTTCGATTGGAAATTTCCTCAACAACGTTCCGAAAATACCGATGGCGGCGATAAAATGGAGTTTCAGTTTACTGGGAAGTCGTTTTACGATCAGTGTTTGGCGCATATAACTCCACCTGCCAATGGCATGATTCGCTATGCCGACAGTTTACATTATATTTTCTATGTTGCTGATGAAGAGTTTACAATTTATTTAGATATCAACGCACCTTCCAATTCCATTGTTCAAGAGCGACCTTCCTATACTAATATTGCCAATGGCTTGGGCGTATTTGCAAGCCGATATCGCAAGATTAAAACCTTCAATGGGCTTACTCAAGCTTCCTTAGATACTTTGATCAACAGTAGTAGAACCAGTCATTTAGGATTTCATTATCGACCATAATTTTTGTATATGGATGCATTAACCACTATTTTCGCGCATCGTTCCATTCGTAGTTTTCAGAATAAACCTATTTGTCAGGAAGTATTATCCCAGTTGTTGCAGGCTGCTATTCGTACTTCTACAACTGGTAATATGCAGGTTTACAGTATTATAGTTTCTCAGGATGAAGACAAAAAGCGTGAATTGCACAAGATTCATTTCGGTCAAAATATGATTTTGGAAGCACCACTTTTGCTGACTTTTAATGCTGATTTTCATCGATTCAACACATGGTGTCTGCAACGCAATGCTACGCCTGCTTACGATAATTTTCTTTCTTTTTTCACTGCTGCAATCGATGCCTTAATCGCGGCTCAAAATGTAACTATTGCAGCAGAATCATTAGGTTTGGGAGTTTGTTATTTGGGTACAACCACTTATCAGGCACTGAAACTAATTGACTTCTTCAAACTTCCGAGCGCAGTAGTTCCAGTAACTACCCTCGTTATTGGCTACCCAGCTGAAAATCCTCCTCTGGTGGATAGATTGCCTGCTGAGGCGGTGGTGCATTTTGAAGAATATCAAGAGTTTACTGCAGATAAAATCGATCAACTCTATGCCGAAAAAGAAGCTTTACCATCAACTAAGGAATTACTACTGATTAACCAATTGGAAAATTTGGCACATATTTTTACTCAAAAACGCTATCCCAAGTCGATGAATGTGGATTTCTCTAATCTTTTTCTGGAAGCTATTCGCCAACAGGGGTTTATGAATCAGTAGTATTGCGGAATGGCTTTACAGATTTATTTAAAAAAAATTACGAAAAATAAATCTCCACAATGAACCTTTTTAATCATTGAATTGCATTTTGTAATATGCATAACGTTCTCTTAACTAGCGTTTTCGTTCTGGTTTTTCCATTGGAGGTAGATTGGCAGCCGAAAAGCAAACATTGATTGCTACTTTTAAATAGGCATCGTTCCATAAAAGCTTTTTTTTATCCTATCCTCCCTAAAAAATATTATATTTGAACTTTCATATTCTTGTTTAGTCCTTTTTAACTAATTGATTATTAATTAGGTAGATAGATAAATATTGGTCTCGACTGTTGACTTATGAAATATGCATTTAGCTGGTTTTTGAACTGAGGTAGTGATTTGCAAATTTTATGTATGGATTATGGTGATTTCTGTAAAATACATGGTTTGATTGCAAAAATAAATATGAAATATGCATCATAAAATACAGAAAACTACAATAATATAATTGAAAATGAGTAATATAAGCAAAAAACCAAAAGTATTGATCGCAGCACTGGATTGGGGTTTGGGACATGCTACGCGTTTGGTGCCGGTGGTTAATGATTTTCTAAAGCGCGATTGGGAGGTTTTTCTCGCCTCTTCGGGCAATGCACTCACATTTCTGCAAAAATCTTTTCCAATCATACCATCTTTTAGTTTGCCATCTTACAATATTCATTATACGCATCCTTCGATGTTGATTAATATGTTAGTTCAATGGCCAAATATCAAGCAATCGATTCGGAGCGAAAAGCAGGTGGTGGATCATCTTGTCAATCTTTTGAAACCGGATTTGATTATTAGCGACAATCGTTATGGTGTTTATAATCAAGCTATCCCTTCTATTTTTATTACCCATCAACTTCAAATACAGCCACCAAAATGGCTATGGTTTACTCAATTGTTTTTGAAATGGGAGCATCAAAGGCAATTGCGGCATTTTCAACAGCTATGGATTCCTGATTTTAATACCGAAAAAGCTTTGTCGGGTCAATTGTCGCAAACTGATTTTGGGAAAATGCCGCTATTTTACCTCGGTCCATTAAGCCGCTTTTCGAAACAGAAGGTGTGTAAAAATAAAAAAGCGGTCAGTGAGTTTCCTCGCATCTTGGCCATGGTCTCAGGTCCTGAACCTGCGCGTTCGCATTTCGAGAAAATACTCATTGATGCCCTTTCTACTTATCCTCATTCTAGTGTTTTGCTTCGTGGAGTCATTGATAATCAGTATTCTAATAATATTAAGCAATTGCAAATCTTTAGTCATTTGGAAGATGACGCGCTTTGGGCGGAAATGGAAAAGGCTGATTTGGTAATTTGTCGAAGTGGGTATAGCTCGCTTATGGACTTATATTTTTCAGGGAAAATGGCTGTTTTGGTGCCAACTCCTGGGCAAACTGAACAATTGTATCTAGCAAAGCGTTTGTCGCGACAAAAACGTTTTTTATCGATGCAGCAAAAGGATTTCAAACTCGATAAAGTACTGAAATTGTATTCCAACTATTCGGGTTTTGAACGTACCGAAGCAATTTATGAGTCCAAAATTAGCGAAGCATTGGCTCAAATAATGATTTAATTGTGAAATACTAATGACGATTATGCAAACCGCCAACATTCTAATATGAACTTAACAGTGCAGAAATTAGCTAATTTAAAGATTGAAAATCAGAAACATAAGGTTGAAATTCATAAGGTATTCTCAACCTTGAAAAAAAAGAAACCCAAAGAACTAGATGAGCTTGCTCAGGCTTTGCACCTTTCCGTTTTTGAGCAAATTGACTGCTTATCTTGTGCAAACTGCTGTAAGAGTTTAGGACCTCGCATCACCGATTTGGATATTAGCAGACTTTCTAAGCAGTTGCGGATGAAACCTTCTGAATTTATTTCTCAGTATTTATTGATTGATGAGGATCAGGATTATGTTTTCAAATCGATGCCTTGCCCGTTTCTTTTGTCAGATAATTATTGCATGGTGTACGAAAATCGCCCGAAGGCCTGCCGTGAATATCCTCATACCGACCGCAAAAGGTTTTATCAGCTACTGACTATTACCGAGAAAAATCTCGAAACTTGTCCAGCAGTAATGGACATTAGCAAAGCCATAGTGCAGCATTTTTCCTAATCGAGTTTCAACTTTTTCGCTTAGACTAATTCGTCAAATTGTGCTTTTTCCTTTTTCGATAATTTAGCAATTATTAGATTATAAGAATCATCAATCCAGTCTTTTAGTAGCGATGATTTGAATGATTCATTAAGCATTATAGTATTCCAATTTAACTTATTCATATGATATCCAGGAACCACAAAATGGTATTCTTCTCTCAATTTTATGGCTTGTTCAGGCTCACATTTCAGATTAATGCTTATTGGATTTTCTAAATTAAGCAAAGCATACATTTTATTCATGACCTTAAAAACCAAGGTGGTTTCATCGAAAGGAAAGCTTTCGCTGGTTCCTTTTTTCGATAAGCAATAGCTTCGTATTTCTTCGGGATTGTTCATGTTTTTTATTCCTTTTCGGGATAGTTTTGATTGAGTAAGAAAAGATAAGGGTCGTACATGTGATGAATAAAGGCGTTCTCGGCTTTTCCATCAATAAATTGAGTAAAATAAGCTTGCGTAGGTTGTAAAATAACAGGACTACCACAGGGCATATAGTTAAAACTCTCTTCAAAATCAGGGTGTTCTAATCCCTTTATAGATTTGTTTACCAATAAATTAGCTTTTTTGCCAAGCACTTTAGAATAGGTTTTTTGGGCTTTACGTGTTTTCCTATCGAGTTTATTTACTATATGTTTTACATATAATTTCAAAATCCATGGCGCTTTGTTTTTCGATTTTACTTCCTTAGTTTTATCCTTTTTCTTTTTCATTTCAGCAATTGGATTCACCTGATTCAAATCGGTAGTTCGCTGGATAGAGAAAGGCATTTCAGGAACCCAGTCTAAAGGATTCACCACCCGAAAAGCCCAGCCATCGCGAGTGACTAAGTTAAAATCGTAGGCAAAAGCCATATTGCCAGGTTTTGGAGCAGCGCTAGCGTAAGTTTTTAGATAAATATCGGAAGGAAGTGGCTTTGGTAAATAGGCAAGATATGAACGTACCAACATAGCGAGTGCGCCTCCCTGACTATGCCCAACAATTTCGAAATTACGCATTCCGTTTTGATAATTTTTCAGAATGAAGGCTGCAATGTCTTCTCCCATATACGAAAGGCCAATCAGCCAACCAATATGCACGTATGCCTTATCTGACTCCGCCAATTGGTATTTAAAAATATGCCCGTCACCTCGTTTTACTTCCCCTTTGGCGGATACCATGGCTGCATAGAAATTGGCTAACCAACTGTCTTTGGTAGGCGCAGTGCCGCGTATACTGATGATACCTACTCCTCGATGGTCGATCCAAAAATCCCATTGGTTGTCAAGCCCCATAATTTCTGATCTAAATATTTGATTAGCAAGTGGTTTTCTGCTTTTTATCCGATAGGTACTGTCCATAAACTGGCTGTTGATTAATAGGGCATTGCGATATTCGTTGGGATCGAATCCAGGTTTAACTATTTGTTGAGAATAAATGATATTCTGGACAAAAACAAACAGGATAATTAAATGGAGTTTCTTTTTCAAAGCGTGGAATATTTTTGATGATTAATAATTTATGTGTTTGCAAATTTAGTAATTTTGAAATCCATTCGCAGGGTGTAAAATCTAAGGCTGAAACTTTATTGTATTTTGAATTATAATAAATGGCTGGATGTGTGGTTAAAGCTTTTATTACTAGTGTTTTAAAAAAAATACTTTGCTAAACGAAGGTTTGTTTGATAAGATTTTAAAGAGGATGAAATTTAATTTATAAAGTTATGGTACTTAAACATATAGTTCTGATTCGTAGTCTTGAGAAAGATTTACTCTTGCGAGAAGCACAATTAATCAATTTGCGAAAAAAACTTCTAGGTATGGAATCGCAAATTGCGGAGATTGCTAAAATGGAGGTAGGAAAAAATATAAGCCCGCGGGTAAACGCCTACGATATTGCGCTGAATATGCAGTTTTTAAACGAGGACGATCTGCTCACCTATAGTATGCATCCTATTCATATCACAGTGCTTAATTTTATGAAAACCATCCCGCTCGAATCCGTGGTGGTTGATTATTGGCAGTAAAATCTGTTGTTTTTTTTATTCCATAAATTACGCTAGCTTTTGGAAACACCTGCATTGGTTTAAATTAAACAAATATCTTTGCAACTTCTTAAGAACCTACAAATATTCATTTTCTATGAAAAAAAGTATCTTGTTTTTTAGTTTTATGTGTCTAATCACTTCTCTAATGGCTGATGGTTTAAACACCTCATTATTAAGGAATTCATATCGTCCTGACCCCAATTCTGGTCAAGTGGGTTCTGCGCTTAATTTCTATCTTGCTCCTTCACAATATAATGCTTCATGCTTTGGCTTGAGTGCTTTTGCAGACTTTGAAATTCCCTTAATAGATCCAAATCTAACCTTAGGTCCCATAATAGGGCTTGGGTTTGGGAATAATTTGAATGGATTAAATCAAAGCGTAATTTCGTTAGGGGCAAAAGCGACCTATTATGCTGATTGGCTTATACCTGAAATGCCTGATCAATTTGATGTGTTTATTACAAGTTCTTCTGGATTATACTTGGCTAGCTATTCTAATAATACCAATAAAATTGGATTTGATTTTAGCACCTCGGTTGGTGGGCGCTATAATTTTTCCGACGATTTGAGTTTGTATGCGCAAACTGGCTTTGGTTCGTCCTTTTTTGCGGTCGGGTTAAGCTATAAGCTATAGTTTTTTTTAAGGATCGATTTCATTAAACTGCCAATAATTTATAACACATGCAAGATTTGATCGCTTTTGGATTATTTGTTTTTACCAGTTTCTTAGCCCTGATAAACCCGATTGGAGTGGTGCCTGTTTTTATGACCATGACCTCTGATTTAACGTCGGCTCAAAGACGCAAAACAGCCTTTAAAGCTACTTTAACTGCTTTTATTACTTTAACAATTTTCGCTTTTGCTGGTGAAATTTTATTCAAATTCTTTGGGATTTCGGTCAATGGTTTTAGGATTGCCGGAGGGGTTATCTTTTTCGTCATGGGTTACGAAATGCTCAATGCACGTTTTAGTAGCATCAAATTCGATGAAAAAGATATTGAAACCAAGATGGAGGATATTGCTGTTACACCACTTGGTATTCCTATGATTGCTGGGCCTGGCTCAATTACCAATGCTATCGTATTGATGCAAGATGCTCAATCTGTTGCCTATAAAATTATCTTGCCGGTTGCCATTCTTATCGTGCTTTTAATCACGTATATTTCACTAGTAGCCGGAGGAAGTATTGTGAAAAAAGTTGGCGAAACTGGAAATAAAATCATGCTTAAATTGATGGGTTTGATAATGATGGTTATTGCGGTAGAATTTTTCTTTAAAGGGTTAAAACCTATCTTGCAAGATATTTTTCTAATCGGAGGCTAGTTTTTGCTTTCGCCCTTTTGTCCGATATAAATCCCTGTCACTACGATTAGAATTCCGCTTACAAGTTTTAGATTCAAAGATTCATCTGGCAGAATCACCCAAGCTCCAATGGCGGTAATGATAGGGATAAGGTTGGTAAACACGCTGGCTTTTGTTACCCCAATCCTCTCAACTACCTGAATATAAAGTAACATGGCCCCAATGCTTGCAAAAATTACCAATTGAAATAGGGCGCTTAAAAACCGAATATCAATGTTTGTCTGTATTAATTCTTTCAACTCAAAGACTAAAAATAACGGTATGAAATAAATAAGGCCTATAAAATTCATCAGAAAAAGGATGGTGAAACTGCTGTATTTTCCGGATAGCTTTTTCAGTTGAATGGTGTATAAGGCTCCAGATAAAACGGCTACAAGCATCAACAAAATGCCAAGTGGCGAGGCGTCAAATGTGAAATCTTTGTTTAGAATTAACACTAGCAGTCCTGCAAAACTAATAAGCAAACCTACAATATTGAAAATGCTAATTCGATCTTTAAGGATGAAAAATGCAAAAAATGGAATAAATAACGGAATAGTTCCAATCATGATACTGCCAATTGAACTTGAAACCAACTGCAAACCATAACTCTCGCCTAGGAAGTATGCAAATGGCTCAAATAAGGCAAGCAATAGAAAGGCTGGTAAATCTTTCTTGGATGCAAAAAGCTGCTTTTTGAAGAGTAAACCGAAGCTAAGCAGTATAATCGTTGCTAATGAAATTCGCAGAAATACAGTGCTTAAGGGCCCAATATATTGGTATACGATTTTTACCCAAACGTATGACATGCCCCAAAATAGCATGGCCAAAATGACCAAAATATATGGGGAGAGGATTATCTTTTTCAAAATTAATGGAAATTAAACCACTGATGAATTTGATACTTGTCTTTCTCACTAGCGTTTATATGCTCAAATTCATTGGTTTTGATATTGTGGATATAATCCTTCTTCCATTCGTTGGCCTTTTGCTGAATTTGCAGTAGGGCATCACTAATCAAATAAATCTCTTGATTGGTCATCGTTGGATGAATTGACAAACGTATCCATCCAGGTTTTTGGCTTAAATCGCCACGGTCAATTAAATCGGTGATTTTCTTAGAATCTTCATACGAAACGTCAAGCAAATAATGCCCATAAGTGCCGGCGCAGGCACAACCGCCTCGCACCTGTACCCCGAATCGATCATTTAGGAGTTTGACTACTAAGTTGTAATGGATGTTATCGAGGTAGAAAGAAATTGCGCCGATACGTTCTTTAATTTCATCGGCTAGAATATGTAATCCTGGCACTTTTTCCATTTCAGCGAAAGCAATTTCTAAAAGCTCATGTTCTCTTTTGCGAATATTAGCGGTTCCCATTTCTTCTTTCACTTTGATTGCCAAAGCGGTACGAATTGCTTGTAGGAATCCTGGCGTACCTCCATCTTCACGGGCTTCAATATCTGCACTATAGCGGTATTCTCCCCATGCGTTGGTCCATTCTACGGTTCCTCCGCCTGGTTGGTCGGGAGAATGCAAGGTGTACAATTGGCTGTTGAAAACTAAAACGCCAGAGGAACCAGGTCCACCTAAAAATTTATGTGGAGAAAAGAAAATCGCATCAAGGGATTGTTTAGGGTCTGCAGGATGCATATCAATATCCACATAAGGGGCGGATGCTGCAAAGTCAATAAAGCATAAACCATTGTATTTGTGCATGATGGCTGCCATTTTATGATACGGGGTTTCGATGCCGGTTACATTGCTGCAGGCGGTAAAACTCCCAATCAAGCGTTTGCGGTTTTTATATTTCGCCACTGTTTCTTCCATTGCTGCCAAATCGATGCAGCCGCGACTGTCGGGTTTTAGAATGACCACATCTACCAAAGTTTCGTACCAGGAGGTGTGATTGCTATGGTGTTCCATGTGGGTTATAAATATCACAGGGCGTTCGGTTTTGCGCCGTGGACAATCCAACTCTTGCAACCCATTGCAGGATTTCAATCCCAAAATCCTTTGAAATTTATTGATAACGCCTGTCATTCCAAAGCCTACATTCAGCACAATATCGGTCTTTGATGCGTTTACATGGCGCCGTATAATTTGCTTGGCTTCATGATAAGCATGGGTCATTATTGTGCCTGTTTCGCTGGTTTCAGTATGGGTATTGGCCACAAATGGACCAAAGGTATTCGATATTTTGTCTTCAATCGGTTGATAAAGCCGTCCACTCGCAATCCAATCAGCATAAATTATTTTCTGAACGCCATAAGGACTTTCAAAACTTTGACTGGATCCAGTTGTTTTGTTTTTAAACTTCTCGAAGTATTGTTCCATGCATTGGTAATTTGTTGTTTGTTTGGCAAAAATAATTAAAACTTAATCAAGAATTTACTTCCAAATAGATAAAAAACAGACCTCTACGAATGATATTCCTACAAATAAAACTCTTTTTGTAAAGTTTTCGAGGTCTCGCCTTTTTTGGTATTTGCAGCCTTTCACTATTGGTTTTTTTGACTCAAGATACTAGGCTTAAAGATGATTAAAGCTATTAATAAGAATAAGTTAGTAATTCCAATAAAATAAAAATAGTCTAGGATATTCACTAATTTGTTTCCAATAATATCTCTTCCCATAAAGCTAAGTACGAATAAGATGAGTATACTAATGGCGCCTGTCAGTTGATAAAGAAATTTTGTTTTCCATTTAATTTTGAAAAGCCAAAAAATAAATAGGAGTAAATAAGCAGCCACTGGCCATATGTAAAACATGGAGTATTTCATTTGATGTGGAAATATCAGTAAGCTGACTAGCATGAAAAACGCAATTTCCCAGTAGAAATAAAGGTAATTTCCCTTTCCATTCTTAAAAGTTATAATGCCCAAGCGAAAATTCCAACGACTAGGAGTCGCATTAATTGCAAGATAATCACCAACAGCGTATAAGGAACCGAAATAATTTCTCGAGTAAAACCATTTGGTGGGGTTTCATGCTTTTCGCCAAAATCAAAAAAAAATAGGCTGGCAATACAGCATTCAGCGATTGACATCCGTTATTGTTTTCAAAAACGTATTTTTCGCCCGCAGGGGAGATGGTTTTCTTCCATTGTTGAAGCAAATCCATATTATACTGGTGACCAATGAAAAGGCTTGGAAGCAATAAACTTACAGCTAAAAATATTATAATCAAGCGTATAGCGTTAAACTTTCCTTTAAAAAATAAATAGAAAAGTGCCAGCAGTGGGATAATTTTAATATTGATGCCCATGGCAAGTAAAATAGCACCTTGCCAGTTTTTATGGAAATGAATTAGTCGTAAACCTTCCATGCTTAGCCAAAATATTAGCAGGGTAACCTGTCCTAAAATTAAGTTATGGTTTAGAAATCCGATCGAAAAGATTACGACTAAAGTAGACCACTATTTACGGTTTTTAGTTGATATAATCGTGCTGATATTTGGTAAATTTGATATTAGTTGCCAAATTCTAAAATAGATTATAAGATTGATAATCACCCAAATAACGCGAACTATCTGAAAATTGAGTAGCGCAAGTGGATGAATAAGAATGGCAAATAATGGACTGTATAGTTAGTTGTTGTATGGATTATTTGCGTAGATATTTAGGTGATTAAAAAGTTGTTGTGAGGCATGCAAATAAACGTTTATATCGTTGCCGGCCTGATACACTTTAATACCTAAAAAAAGTAGAAGAAGGAATCCGATGATTATTTCTGAGGTATACTTGTGTAAGATTAAGCGGAAACGTTGCATAGTTTAATAAAAAGAAGTAGTATGCTTTCTAAAATTCTGAAATACAAGCCGTAGGCCTATTGTCATTTAAAGTTTGTATCAATTAAGTTATGGTTGAACAAAGAAACAAAAAATCTAATCGCCTTGCATATATTAATGTAATAATCACTAGGCGTAAGGAGTTTTAGATTTTATGAAGTGCTTATTATTTATTGTATTTGATAATTTATTAAATAGAAATAAAGGCGTTCGTGGGTGGATAAATTGGCTCGGATTTGTATTAATAAAGTATTTATTTTCAATATGTGTATGGGTTTTAATATATCCCTAATTTTGCCCTGCATAGGAATTAGAAAAGTATTTACTTAAGGTATTGTTAATGAATGATTTAGTTCAGATAGTTTTAAATTTCAAAGATCGATTTTTAACAAATTCGCAATTTATTGCCCTCGTTAGCGCCTTGATTGGTTTACTAGTTGGTTTTGCGGCGGTGGCTATTAAAAACTCGGTACATTTTATTCAAACTTTTATCAAATCAGGAACGCTCGCGCACTATAACCACTCCGTTTATTTTATTTTACCAATGATTGGAATTGCGCTAGTGTTAGTTTTTATTAAATACATTCTTCGGAAACCCATTTACCACGGTATTCCTAATTTGCTATATAGTATCGCCGAAACACGTGGGCATATCAAAAAACATAATCTTTTTAGCTCAATTATTGCCAGTGCTTTTACTGTTGGATTTGGAGGATCTGTTGGTTTGGAAGGTCCTACGGTAGCTACTGGTGCGGCTTATGGATCAGCGGTGAGTTTAGGATTAAAAATTCCATACAAGCAAGTGATTTTAATGCTAGGAGCAGCTAGCGCTGCTGCCTTGTCAGCTATTTTTAAAGCCCCTTTGGCTGGTGTTGTTTTTGCCATGGAGGTAATCATGATTGACTTAACTGTTTCATCGGTTGTTCCGCTTATTATTGCCTCTGTTACAGCCATTTTGACTTCTTATTTCTTTATGGGAACAGAAGTGCTCTATCATTTCGACTTGAAAGAAATGTATAAAATGTCGGATCTTCCATATTTTGCATTGCTTGGCATTATCACAGGACTTTTATCGCTGTACTTTACTAAAGTGTATCTTTTTCTCAATGTTATTTTCAAAAAATTGAAGAATATTTGGGTGCGTTTATTGCTTGGAGGTTCACTTTTAGGTGCGCTTATTTATTTATTTCCAGCGCTTTATGGTGAAGGTTATGAAGTCATTAACCAAGCCTTAAATGGAAATTTAAATGCTGTCATTGAAAGTCCATTGCTATCGTATTTTGTTGATAATCCTCTTCTGGTTTTTTTAGTGGTTTTTTTAGTGATATTACTCAAATCATTCGCCACTAGTTTAACCATCGCATCTGGTGGAGTGGGAGGAATTTTTGCACCAACGCTTTTTAATGGATCCATTATTGGGCTGCTTTTTGCTCAGCTGATGACTCATTTTGGAAAATATCTACCGGCCTCTAATTTTGCTTTGGTTGGTATGGCTGGCACCATCGCGGGTGTTTTACATGCACCGCTTACCGCTATCTTTTTAATTGCTGAAATATCAGGTGGTTATCAATTGCTAATTCCGCTAATGATTGTTTCGCTTATTTCTTTTATTACTACTCGCGCTTTCATGTCCAAATCTGTTTACACCTTTCAGCTGGCTGAACGTGGTCAATTGCTAACTCATCATGCCGATAATAATATTCTCAAAATGATGGACGTAAGAAGTTTATTAGAAACTGATTTTAAGTCGGTTAAGCCAGATGCGAAATTGCGCGATTTGGTAGATGCCATTCAGCAATCCAATCGTAATATTTTTCCGGTGGTGGATGAGGCTGGCGTTTTCAAAGGGATGATTTCAATGGAGGACGTGCGGAAAATTATTTTCAAACCTCAATTGTACTATTCTGTTACAGTTGATAGTCTTATGATTCAACCCCAAGTTACGATTCTTCCAAACGAAACTATGAATAGTATTGCGAGTAAACTTCATAAAACAAGTTATTATAATATTCCAGTTTTGGACGATAATAATCACTATTTGGGTTTTGTAAGTCGGGCAAATGTGTTTTCGGAATATCGCAAATTACTGAAGGATTTTAGTTCTGAATAGCATTTACTTCTAATTTGTATGAAAGTCTCTATAAAAACTTTTATCTCATAAGCGGGGATTAAAATTCATTAATTATCTTTGTCATTCAATTTATATATTTATGAAATCACACAATTTGAGCTTGGTCATTCAATTTTTGAATCAACTTGAAAACAATAATAATCGAGATTGGTTTCTAGCCAATAAAAGTGAATATCAGCAAGCAAAGCAAACGTTTGAGCGTTTTGTTGAATGGATAGAACCTCAAATTTCTCTGTTCGTTCCCTCCTTTGTTTTTAATAAGGCTAGTGATTATACTTTTCGAATCACTATTGTCCGTTAAAAATTATATTTAGTCCATTTCGGCAATTTAGTAGTTTTTTTATCGGACAACACTGTTTTCGAATAAATCGGGATGTTCATTTTTCGAAAGATAAATCTCCTTATAAAAATCATTTTGGAGCTTTTTTTAATGTTGGTGGAAAGAAATCACCAGGGGCAGGCTATTATTTGCATCTTCAACCGCAGCAATCTTTTGTAGGTGGCGGTTTGTATCATCCTTAAAATGATGTTCTTAAGGCAGTTAGGCAAGATATTTACTATAACTATCAAGCGCTTATGGATCTAGTTGAAAACCATGATTTCAAAGCTTTTTATCCCGCGCTGATGCCCGATAAATTGCAAAAAGGTTCTAAAGATTTTCCAACAGATACCCCTGCTTTAGAATGGCTGAAGTATAAAAGTTTTGCAGTGGTTCATGCTATTTCTGATGATGAAATTAGTAATCAAGTATTTGCAGAAAATGTATTGCATGAATTTCGACTTTTGCACCCTTTCAATCACTACATCAATCATGCTATTAGCATGAGCGGTGAGTTGTAATTTTGTACCGACCCTTAGCATGGGAAGTAAGTAATTTTGGACTAATGGAATTTTATCTGTAAAAACTTTGGCATTTGTTCTCAAGTATGAAATTTTCAGTTCGCCAAAAGCACACAAGAATTAATTTCTCCACGAAGGATATAATTTTTTACAGGAGTTTTTTTTTAATTTTGCCGAAAATCTGAGCCTAATCAACAAATCAAAAAGACCAATGAAAAAACATTTTCTGAATATCGCAATATCGATTTCAATTTTGCTTGCCGTTCTCTTAGCTTATCAGAATTTGTACGATAATGAATTTCATTTTGATGACTCCCACACCATTCAAGAAAACCCATTCATCAAAGACATTCATAATATTCCAATTTTCTTTACCAAAGGGGCTGAAACATTTAGTACTTTACCAGCAAATCAAGTCTATCGGCCAATGGTAACAACAAGCATAGCAGTGGATTATTGGCTTAACACCAAATTTTCGGCTTCCAAAAATGGGTTTGATATGGGGATGTATCATTACTCGATGATGCTCACCTTTATATTGCTTTTGGCGCTGTTATTTGCATTCTTTTACAAGATTTTACAATTAGCAAATCCCCATACCTGGAATCATTATTTTGCTTTTTTTGCAACCGCTTTCTTCGGACTTCATACCGTCAACGCTGAAACTATCAACTATATCATCAGTCGTTCCGATTTGCTTTCAACCTTCTTTGTGATGGCTGCATTAGATATTTTCTTGTACTTTCCTGCTATCCGCAAATGGGCTATTTATTTGATTCCCTTAGTATTAGGATTGTTGACCAAACAGACCACTGTGATGATAATTCCTATCATTATTGTTTATTTTTATATTTTTGAATATCTGCCTTTAAGTAAAACTGAAAAAAAAGCATTGATTTTCAAATACATCACTCAAGCCTTTCTATTGATTGTTTTAATGATTGCTTACGTGATTTTCGATAGTAAAATGCAATCGGACGCCTTTGTTCCGAGCAATCATAGCCGATGGGATTATCTTATTACTCAGCCTTTTGTCTTGCTGCATTATTTTATTTCCTTTTTTGTACCCTATCAACTTAGTGCAGATACCGATTGGACAATTTTGCAAAGTATCTTTAGTTTCGAGTTTTTTATTGGGATAGTTTTTATTCTTGGAATGTTGTTTTTAGTGTATAAAACTTTTAAAATCCGTCCTTTAGCGCCAGTGAGTTTTGGTATTCTTTTCTTTTTTCTCGCTTTAGCACCTACTTCAAGTTTGATACCGCTGGCCGAAGTTTTAAATGATCACCGTATGTTTTACCCTTTCGTAGGGCTTACTTTGGCTACAATTTCTGCTATTGCTTACTTAATTATTCGATTTGAACAAGAAATTAGGAGTCAAATAAAATATCGCTTAGTAATTTTTGGACTTGCTTTGATGATACTTGGAGGGCATTTTTATGGCGTGCGTCAAAGAACGGAAGTTTGGGATAATGGAAAAACGCTCTGGTACGATGTCACCATTAAAAGTCCTAAAAATGGAAGAGGACTCATGAATTATGGGCTGAGGCTGATGAGTGATGGTGATTTGGTTGGCGCGATGAATTATTTTAATAAGGCGCTCGTGTTTAGTCCCCAATACACTTATTTGCATACCAATATGGGGATCTGCTTTTATTCAATGGGAGATAAAGTGGCGGCAGAGAATAGCTTTAAGTTAGCACTGCAGTATGGTTATTATAGCCACAAAACCCATTATTATTACGGAGATTTTCTTTATAAAAATAAGCGGTATGACGAAGCAATTGCCTCGTTCAACACTTCTTTAGAATTGGCTCCAAATTATCTTTATAGCTTGTATAAACTGATGGATATTTATGCCGAGCAAGAAGATTGGGATAATCTGAAGCGAATATTGGAAAAAACTAAAATCTTATTTCCAAACGATCAGGTGGTGATTTATTATACCAACGTAGCTCAAGGGAAATTGTCGAAATTGGCGGCAGCTCGAAACCTTGCAAAAAAGAATCCTAGTGCAGATGCTTTTTTGGACTTAAGTGTTCAATACTATTACAGCAAAAAATACGATTCCTGCGTAGTAGCTAGTCAGCAGGTTCTTAGCTTTGATGCTAAGAACATTTCGGCCTACAACAACATTTGCGCAGCTAGTAATATTCTCGAAAAATGGGAGCAAGCCATCGCCGCAGGTCAAAATGCTTTAAAGTTGGATCCTAATAATCAATTGGCAAAGAATAATTTAGCCCTTTCATTCCGACGACTTGACTTGCAGAAAAAATTGACCACATTATCCAAATCGGTTGATTTAATCAATTTAAGTCTAGCATTCTATCAAGAACAGATGTACGACGACTGCATAGTAGCATGCGAAAAAGCGCTGAAAGATAAGGCTAACGATCCTTTTGCCTACAATAATATTTGCTCGGCTTACAATGCGCTAGGGCAATACCAAAAAGCGATACAAGCCGGCGAGTTGGCGCTAAAATACGATCCGAAATTTGAACGAGCTGCCAATAATGTGGCTCATGCAAAGAAGATGATGGCTCAAAATCAATAGATTGCCATAAAATATTGCACAAAAGAAAAGAGGGTCAGCTGCCCTCTTTCTCATGGATGTAATCCATTTTCCCCGTTTTCACGTTAGTTTTCAATTTCCATATTACGATATAACTCGCTTTTGAGTTATTCGTTTTTCAAATTATCCAGCATAAAGCAAGAACAATCAAAAACGCTATGGATAGTTTGAATAGCAATGTTAAGCCTTTCATAATGTTTAAAGATTGAGCGTTACAAATATACGATAACAATATATGAATGTCAAGTAATTAAATTTTTATTAACAAACAAGTTTTTAGAAATGCATTTTTAAATATATCTAGCTAGTGATCTGATTAATTTTTTTTATACTTTCGCAAAGGCATTCAGAAATCAAAAGTTTGATAGTTTAATTTTGATACTCTAGCCATTAAAAACATTAACCTTTTAACAAAAATATTTTTATGAAAATCAAATCTCTAATCGGGACACTTCTGCTATTTATGCTTGTTCCACTTCAAACATTTGCTAGCGAAGCAGATCTACGAATTCCAGATGCTATTAAAAATGAGCATGTTCTGTACTATGGTTTCCTAATTACCATATTGGGAATGTTATTTGGCTTAACGCAATTTATGAAAATCAGGAAACTACCTGCTCATCGTTCAATGCTTGAGATCGCCGATGTTATTTATCAAACTAGTATGGCATACTTGAAACAACAAGGAAAATTCTTAGCCATACTTTTTATTTTTATAGGTTCAGCAGTGGCTGGTTATTTTGGTTTTTTAGCAAAAGGTCACGATGGTACTCCACTTTTCGGAATCGGAGGAGTATTATTAATTTTAGGTTGGACTGTTCTTGGTATTTTAGGCTCATATTCTGTGGCTGCATTTGGTATTCGCATGAATACGCTCGCAAATTCACGAATGGCTTTTGCCTCGCTCGAACGCAAACCGATTAAATTATTAAATATTCCGTTAACCGCTGGAATGAGTATTGGCGTTTTGTTAATTAGCGTTGAGCTATTGATGATGCTTATTATTCTAATGGTAATGCCTGGTGAACTTGCTGGGGCTAGTTTTATAGGATTTGCAATCGGTGAATCGCTTGGTGCCTCTGCACTTAGAATTGCAGGGGGTATTTTTACAAAAATCGCTGATGTTGGATCTGATTTGATGAAGGTTGTCTTTAAAATTGGTGAAGATGATCCTCGTAATCCTGGTGTTATCGCAGATTGTACTGGCGACAATGCTGGCGATTCAGTAGGACCAACTGCTGACGGTTTTGAAACTTACGGAGTTACTGGCGTAGCGCTAATCTCTTTTATTCTTTTAGCAGTGGGCGGCGACACTTTTGGTATTGACCTTACCATGGCTTTACAAGTTAAATTATTGGTTTGGATTTTTGTAATGCGCTTCCTAATGATTATTACCTCGGTTTTTGCTTACTGGATTAATGGTGCAATTGCCAATGCTCAATACAAAAATGTTGATGAACTTGACTTTGAAGTGCCTTTAACTCGTTTGGTTTGGATTACTTCTATTCTTTCAATCATGGTAACTTTTGCGGCTAGCTATATCTTAATTCCTGAGTTAAATGGTAATACCGAAATGTGGTGGATTTTGTCCCTCATTATTAGTTGTGGTACTTTAGGCGCTGCGCTAATTCCTGAATTTACTAAATTCTTTACTTCCACAAAATCAACTCATGTGAAAGAAGTAGTAAAAGCTTCACAAGAAGGTGGCGCCTCTTTAACCATTCTTTCGGGTTTAGTAGCTGGTAATTTCTCTGCTTTTTGGACGGGTATGGTTTTCTTTGTGCTGATGTTTATAGCCTATTTTGCTAGTACTTTCGGACTTGATAGCATCATGGTTTATCCTTCAATCTTTGCTTTTGGCTTAGTTGCATTTGGTATGTTGGGCATGGGTCCAGTTACGATTGCCGTGGATAGTTATGGTCCGGTAACCGATAATGCTCAATCTATTTATGAGCTTTCGTTAATCGAAGAGGTGAAAGATATTGATAAAGAAATTGAAAAAGATTTTGGTTTTAAACCTGATTGGGAAAAATCTAAATACTATCTTGAAGCTAATGATGGCGCTGGTAATACCTTTAAAGCTACTGCTAAACCCGTGCTAATTGGTACTGCGGTGGTGGGTGCTACTACCATGATTTTTTCGTTAATACTAATGATTAAGTCAACTTTAGGAATTGAACCAGAAACTATCCTTAACCTACTAAATCCATATACTATTCTTGGTTTTATTTTGGGTGGTTCTGTAATTTATTGGTTTACAGGTGCGTCCATTCAAGCAGTTAGCACAGGTGCTTATCGAGCTGTTGAATACATTAAAAAGAATATCAATCTTGACCCCAATGCTCCTCGCAAAGCGGATGTCAATAAATCAATAGAGGTAGTGCAGATTTGTACTACATATGCACAAAAAGGTATGTTTAATGTTTTTATTGCTATTTTCTTCTTTGCACTTGGTTTTGCATTTTTATCTTCGCCATCATCGGTTGGTGGTAACAATGCCGTTTCACTATTTGTTAGTTACTTAATCTCAATTGCAGTTTTTGGTTTATTTCAAGCTATTTTTATGGCGAATGCCGGTGGTGCTTGGGACAATGCCAAAAAACTTGTAGAGGTGGATATGAAGCAAAAAGGAACTGATCTGCATGCTGCCGTTGTTGTGGGCGATACAGTGGGTGATCCATTTAAAGATACTTCATCTGTTGCGCTGAATCCTATCATTAAATTCACCACTTTGTTCGGCTTACTGGCTATGGAAATAGCTATTTCTGAATCATTTAGAGATGTTGCGCCTTATGTAGGAATTGTCTTAGTGGTGGTGGCCTTGTACTTTGTTTATAGATCTTTCTTCGGAATGAAAATCGATAATAAATAATCCTTTTTGGTAATAAACTAATCTTTTGATCCAAATTATACATATAAAAAACCCAGTTTGCTACTGGGTTTTTTATTGCATCTTTCTTTGTAAACAGTAGTAAAATATCAAAATTAGAAGCTGATAAAATTGTATTTTTGAACAAAATTATTAATTATGGCATTTGCAATTTGTAAAGTGAGTATCATGCCTCTTCGTTCGGCTTCGGATGATAGATCTGAAATGCTCACGCAAGTTTTGTTTGGTGAAATTTTTGAAGTTTTGGAAACTAGTGCTAATTGGGCATACGTTCGTTTAGAATACGATCGCTACCAAGGTTGGGTGGATCCAAAACAGTTTTATACCCTCCATGAAGACGAATTAAATCGTTTAAAAAAACTTCCTACTTATTATTCTACTGATTTAGTTCAGGTATTAGTTGATATTAAAAACAATCAGATGATTCCATTAGTTATGGGTAGTCATTTGCATGGTTTGAAAGATCAACGGCTGAACGTCTGCGGTAGGGATTATAGCTATGATGGTGGCTTTGTGCAATCCGAGATTGAAACAAAACGGAAATTAATAGTCGAAAATGCAATGATGTACCTCAATGCTCCTTATCTTTGGGGAGGGAAAACACCTTTTGGTATCGATTGTTCTGGTTTTACTCAAATGGTTTATAAGTTAAGTGGCTTGAACATCTCGCGCGATGCTTCGCAACAGGCAGTGCAAGGCGAAACTATCAATTTTTTAACTGATGCCATTGTCGGGGATTTGGCTTTTTTCGATAATACAGACGGAAGAATTACTCATGTAGGTATTTTGCTTGGCGATAATAAAATAATTCATGCTTCGGGAGTGGTGAGAATTGATGTAATTGATCATCAAGGTATTTTCAATATTGATACAAAAAAATATTCACACAAGCTGCGAATTATTAAATCTTATCTTTTGTAAATGATTAGTTACCTCGATTATATTGCGGATATTCAGTGGTTTTATTATGCTGGAATCATGATGTTTCTGCTTTCAATCGGCTTATTCGAAATAAAGGTGACGCGTGGATTTGCTTTGTCGACCTTAATTATTGGGGTATCGCTTTACCATACTTTTTTCTTATTATCAGATCCGTTTTTGTATCTTTGGGATGAACAATTTCATGCTTTAGTCGCTAAAAACTTGTTGGAAAATCCATTTTATCCCTATTTACTCCCAAATGATTTATTACCAACAGAAGCTCCTTGGACTGATAATCATGTATGGCTTCACAAGCAGCCACTATTCCTTTGGCTAATTTCACTAAGCTTTAAAATCTTTGGCGTGGGTTTTTGGCAATTAAGATTACCCTCTGCTCTCTTGAGTATCCTATTCGTTTTTCCTTTGTACAAAATTGGTTATCTAATACGAAATCAACGGGTTGGATTCTATGCCGTTGTATTATGGTTTGCATCAGAAGCGTATGTGCCTGTTTTTACAGGCCGTTTGCATACCGACCATAATGATATGATGTTTGCTTTTTTTGTCTTGATGAGCATTTATTTTTTCTTTCAGTATTTGTATACTAATCTTGCAAAATATGCCATTGCTATTGGAATTTTTGCTGGATTGGCGATTTTGGTAAAATGGCTCGTTGGCTTAATTGTTTTTTCAGCTTGGTTGATTTTTCTTTTTGGCGATGCAAAGTGGCGCGCACAATGGACTCGTTATCTCCATTTGGCAATTGCACTGATGATGACTTTTTTGATTGCCCTTCCATGGCAGATTTATTCCTATCTGCGTTTTCCAAGTGAATATTTATATGAACACGCGGTTAATAATGCTCATTTTTTGAATGTTATTGACGGTCATTCTGGTACTTGGTATTTTCATCTCGATCAAATAAATATTTTGGTAGCAAAGCATTTTGTGTGGCTTGTAATTATTTCACTCTTAGCCTTGTTGATACCAAAAATATTGAATTACCAGAAATACGCTTTTACAATACTCATCTATTTTGTGGTTGTAAATGGGTTTTTCATGCTAGCAGCTACCAAAATGCCTCTCTTTACATTTCCCGTTTTCTCTATGGCCATTTTAGCAGTGGCAGTTTTTATTGATTTTGGAGCTAATTGGATTAGTGATAAGTTTAAATCTTTGAAAATAAATAAGTCAATTCTAAGTAAATACATTTCTTTATCCCTTTTTTTAATTTTGTCATTTGGAATTTTTGGACAAAAAGAATTTAAAAACCACGAGGATTGGCATCTAGATTTCTGGAGGAGCAAAGCCACTGAAAACTTAATTTATAAATCGCTTGAGGCTAAAATTCCTTCTAAAACTAAGTCCATGGTGTTTAATTTTAGGGATGTTGGGAATGTTAGATTTAGCTTTATTACGAGTATCCAAGCGCGAATGCTGATTCCTACCACAGCTGAAATAGAGCAACTTAGAGCTAAAGGAATACAAATTTATGTGTTAGATAATAATGATTTGCCGGATTATGTTCTCAACGATAAAAACATTATTAAGGTGAAGTCTACAATCAACGAGCCGTATAATTTTTCAACGAAATTATTATTATATCGCTAATTACATCATCTTTTTTCGTTTCAATAAATAGGGGAGCAACACACGATCAAAGTTTTTGTTAATATCAACTTCAATCAATTCAATGTAAAATTGTCCACAGCGCAGTTTTAATTCTTGAGTATATTCTTTTAATTTATTAATATACAATTGTTTAACTTCTTTGGGGTTTAGTTTTAATACTTCACCACTTTCTGAATCGATGAATTTATATGGTCGGTTTTGAAATTCAAAATCAAGTTCATATTGGTGATGAGTAACATGAAAAAGTAGGATTTCATGTTTTAAATGTTTCAAATGTTGCAAGGCTGCGAAAATATCATCTGTTTGATGAGATTGATCAAACATATCAGAAAAGATGATTATCAAGGAACGCTTATGTACCCTTTCGGCAATTTCGTGTAAGCTTTTGGCAATCTCTGAATGTTGGTTTACCGCTGGCTTTTGCAGTGCCAGCAGTTTTTCTAATTGGATGTATACATTTTGTTTGTGGGCTTCATTGCTGCGAGCTGGTATGTGTAGTGAAATTTGCGTCGAAAAAATACTCAAGCCAAAAGCATCACGCTGTCTTTTAAGCATTTCGATAATGGCCGCTGCAGCATACACCGAAAAATGAATTTTATTAGGATTGTCGAGACTACTGCCAGCCTCAAAGGGGAAATACATACTGGCGGAATTATCGATAATGATTTGACACCTTAAATTGGTCTCTTCCTCATAGCGTTTTACGAAAAGTTTGTCGGTTTTTCCGTATAATTTCCAATCGATATGTCGTGTGGATTCTCCAGAATTGTAAAGTCGATGTTCAGCAAATTCAACCGAAAAACCATGAAAAGGACTTTGGTGCAAACCAGTAATAAATCCCTCCACCACTTGGCGGGCTATTAGCTCAAGTTTTGAGTAGGGCTGTAGTCGATTTCGCTGAATTGTATTTTCCATTTGCTTGCTATAGCTATAAAAAAAGGTGCCAAAATAAACCTGATTTTGGCACTCTTTTGATTGGGTTAATTAACTAATAAACTACAGTAGGGCATCCAATTTGGCAGCTAAAATATGTTTAGGCACTGCACCTACTTGTTTGTCAACTAGTTCACCATTTTTAAAAAATAATAAAGTAGGAATGTTTCTAACGCCATAATCCACCGTTACATTTGGATTAGCGTCTACATCAATTTTTCCACAAAGAGCACGTCCTTCATATTCATGCGATAGTTGTTCTACGATTGGTCCAACCATGCGACATGGTCCACACCATTCAGCCCAAAGATCTACTAAAACAGGCATGCTAGACTCTAGTACGATTTCTTTAAAATTTGCGTCGTTAATTTCAATTGCCATAATAATATGCTATAAATGATTTAAAAATATTCTTTACTGATGCGTGCAAAAATAGAAATATTAATGGTTTATTGCGAACTCATTTTATTAAAAATATGCCAAAATTGAAAGAGCATTCTATGCTTGGCTTTTTAATAAATATTTGCAGAAATAGTTTTCTACGAAATAGATCCCAGCAATATTTGGTCGCCAATCTTACGACTGATGGAGCATCAAATGGAGCTTAACACATTCTTGGGCTTCTTTTACATCATGTACGCGCAGGATGTCGGCACCTTTGCTAAGTGCAATCATTTGCAGCGCGGTGGTTCCATTCAAGGCATTCACGGCATTGGTATTCAATGCTCTGTAGATCATTGATTTACGTGATATGCCTACTAGAATTGGGTTTTCGAGAAAAGTAAAGTGATTCAATTGTCGGAGCAGCTGATAGTTGTGCTTGATAGTTTTGCCAAAACCAAACCCGGGGTCGATGATAATATCATTTACTCCTACATAATTTAGCTTGTCAATTTGCTTGGACATGAAATATATGACTTCTTTCAAAACATCTGCATATCGGGGATTATTTTGCATATTATCAGGTCTACCACCAGTGTGCATCAGCACATAAGGAACTTTTAAGGTGGCCATGGTGTCGAACATAATGGGATCGAAAAGTCCACCCGAAATATCGTTAATAATATCGCCGCCCTCAGCAACTGCTGCTTTAGCAACTGCTGCATGCCAAGTATCAATGCTTAAAATGGCTTCAGGAAAGGCTGCTCTGATTCTTTTTAAGGCCGGTATCAGTTGCTTAATTTCGGTTTCAGCCCCAACTTCAATTGCGCCAGGTCGGCTGGATTGTGCGCCAATATCGATAAAAGTAGCCCCCTGATTGAGCATTTCTTCCACTCGATTCAACTGTGCTTTTGGCGTTCGATAAAAACCTCCGTCATAAAATGAGTCATCAGTAATATTTAAAATTCCCATTATTTTGGGGCTGTCCAAAGTGAGTAGGCTTCCTCTTATGTTGAGAAAGCTTTTTCGAGGAAAAAGGCTACTTGATTCCATGGTTAAAATGTTTATCATACAAAGTTAAGAAATATTTGAGGCTTTTCAAAGGTTTATTAAGGATTTTTTCCATAGTTCCCATGCCTTAATTATCAATAATACAATATAAGGGCTAATTAATGTGGAAATAAATTGGGATTTGCGATTGAGTAAAAAATTCTAGGAAAATTCAGCCAAAAGCACACGGATTTCTTCGATACTAATTTTGGTGTATAACTCTCCTTTTTGGGCATAAGCAAAGTTACCTGTTTGTTCAGAAACGACTAAACATAAGGCGTCGGTATTCTGGGTTAATCCTGAGGCTGCTCGGTGTCGGAGACCAAAATCTACAGGGAAATCGGTTCGCTTACTCACAGGGAGGACGCAGCGCGCAGCTTCTATTTTATTATTTACAATGATCAATGCTCCATCATGTAATGGGCTGTTTTTGAAGAATATACTCTCAATGAGAGCGGTGGACAGTATGGCGTCTATGGTTTCACCAGTATCTTTAATTTCAATCAGCTCATTGTTTCTACGGATAACGATTAGTGCGCCTGTTAGGTTTTGCGACATGTTTTCGAGGGCGCTAATGAGTAGTTCGATTTCGAGTTTTTGGAAGTTGGTTCCTTTTTTCAAAAATTTCAAATGGCCTTGTCGATCCGTACTAAGTCTTCCAAGCATTAATAGGAAACTTCGTATTTCTTGCTGAAAAACTACAATTAGCGCAATAACTCCAACACTGATAAATTGTCCGAGTATTTCATCTAACATTTTCATGTGGAGCATACTCACCATTTTCCAAACTAGAAAAACAGAGATTAAACCGATAAAGATATTGATGGCAACAGTTCCTTTTACCAGTTTATAAATGGCATAAATTAAGGCCGCCACCACCACAATATCGAGGATGTCAGAAAGTTTAAGGACTATAAAAAGGAGATTATACATAGCTAACAAAAATAAAAAAATCCGCCAAAGCGGATTTTTTATTTATAGGAATATTTTGATTAATTGTTTAACATAATGGGCATTACCAGCATAAGAATTTCTTCGTCAGTTGGTTCTGGGTTTACTGGTAAAAGAAGTCCAGCACGGCCTGGTGTTGAAAGTTCTAACATTACCTCTTCATTGCTCAAATTGTTAAGCATTTCGATTAAAAATTTGGAATTGAATCCAATATCTAAGTCGGTGCCTTGGTAGGAGCAATTTAAACGCTCACGGGCTTCATTAGTAAAATCTAAATCCTCGGCGCTAAGAACTAATTCTTGACCAGTAATGCTAAGGCGAATCTGGTTAGTTGATTGATTGGCAAAGAAACTTACCCGTCGGATCTTGTTTAAAAGCTGTACCCTGTCAACAATCAGCGTATTAGGATTTCCTTTTGGAATAACTGCTTCATAATTAGGGTATTTGCTATCTACCAAACGACAGATTAGGGTGTAATTATCGAATTCGAAAAGCGCATTTACTTTGTTGTATTTTACATGAACCTCGTCGAGGGTTTTTCCTAAAATATTTTTTAGCTGGATTAATGGTTTTTTTGGCACAACAAATTTATCTTCTGATTCTGAAAGAACACTTTTTTGGGTGTATTTTACCAATTTATGGGCGTCGGTACCAACCAAAATCATTCCTTCCATGGTAAATTCAAAATTGACACCCATCATTACTGGGCGTAACTCGTCGTTACCAGTTGCGAAAATAGTTTTTGAAATAGCTTGTTCTAAGATTTCAGCTTTAATGCTAATTTCGGATGTGGCTTCCATTTCCGGACTCATAGGAAATTCGTTGCCATCAAAACCACTTAACTTAAATTTACCATCATCAGTACTTAACTCTACCATTTGATTGTCGAGATTAATATTGAAAGTAATGGGGATTTCACCAAAAGTTTTTAGCGTATCCATTAAAATTTTTGCTGGAATAGCAATGTTGCCTTCGGATTCTGACATTACCATTTGCACCATCACGGTCATGGTAGTTTCAATATCGGATGCGGTAACTTTAAGAACATCATCTTCTAATTGGAATAGGAAATTATCCAAGATGGGTAGCGTACTATTGGTGCTTAGCACGCCACTGATTGACTGCAAACTCTTCAATAATACTTGACTAGATACAATAAACTTCATATAATTTGGCTTTAAAATTTACTTTATTTTGAGTGTGTAAATTTATAAATATTGAATTTATAATTGACTGTTAATATTGAATTTATTTTAAAATTATTAACAAAGCGAGAGAATTTCCTTCTGTTTGACTTTTTCTTTCGGAAGGTAGTCTGTTAGCTTCAATTAATGTTCTATTTTACTTCGCTACCGATTAGCATTCCTTCCATATTCTGAGTATCTGCCATTTTTGTTCCCAGTAAAAAACTCAAAGGTCTGGTTATGTTGTCTATAACAAAATATTGAGTACTTACAGGGTGTTTCATTCCATCCACCAAGGCGTACATTCTATCTAAATCATAGGAAAATATGGTCCCATCAAAGTCTGGTTTCTGATCAAAATTTGGACGTCGATATAGTTTAACTTTCTTTACTTTCTGGTCGATGGTAGTAAGGCTTATGGTTCGTAGTGGTATCAATCGATTCAAAGAATCTATTTTGGTCGAATCGAGTTTATCGAGTAGGGATTCGTAATTGATGCTTCTGAAAGCTGCGAGCTCCTCGAGTACTCTAATGGTGTCGTATCGATCTTGCTTTTGATTGTTGAAGAGGGCAATTAAATCGAAATTTTTGTTGCCAGTGTTAACAATTTCGTAGGATTGACGAGCATCCTCCCCAAATTCAACGCGAACTTTCAAAATGTTTTGAATCGGTATTTTGAAAATGTTGTGATTAATCCAATCGGCATAGTAGGCTGAAAACCGCTCTGTTAGATAGCCGTTAAAGCCTGGAAGATAGGTTATATAAATGTCGTCAGAATTTTCCATTTTCATAATGGTGCCTCTAAAATCTCTTGTTGGGCTACCGACATAGAATACCTTAGTTTTTTTAAGTTTAGCAAACCATTGTAGTCCCCAGAAATCTATTAAATATTTATGTTCATATATTTCAACTTTTACCGAGTTGGTAGCCAACTGTTTAACAATTGTATTATGAGCTGCTTTAGAAATTGGCTGGCGTATTTGAATTTTCATAAGGGTTGACAGCAAGATGTTAACATTTTCGCCAATGGCCGTTTCCTCTCCATTTACATACCAAATGTTATTCATCTTCGTCAATTCAACCTGCTCGTTTTTTTTATTTACCATGAATATCTTTTCAACGCGGCTGGTATCATTCAAAACAAAGTCGTTTTCAATGGTTCTATTTTTCTGTTGTTTGATAGCGAGTATCGACAATGCGAGCAAAACCAAGCTGAATAGAATAATCCAATAATTTTTCTTTTTCATTTTAATTTCGATTGTAGGTTTAAAGATCATTAAAGCGGGCCATTAATTTATAGGTCTAGCGTAGCGACGGCGTTTTACAATATTGATAATCAGCCCCATCACAATAATCAACAGAATTGGAATACTGGTATTCAATATTTGCCATTTTAGTTTTTCGTTGCTGATGCGCTCTTTGTTGAGTAATCGTATTTTGTATTGTTTGTTGCGAAGCTGAATTAGTGCATCGTCACCCATCATGTAATTGACGGCATTAAGCATAAACTTCTTATTGTCGTATGTACGTTTTGAAAAACGATCGTAGCCAAGTGGATAGGGCATAAGGCCGTCGGCGGTTTCCATTACTTGATTTTTTAGAAGGTCGCCATCCGAAATTACTAATTGGGAAGTTGGTAGGCTATGAAACTGTATATCAAAGAGTTCTTTATTGTTCATAATGCGAGGGTCGATGATACGGTTTTCGAAAATGGACGTAAAGCTACCTTCTAAAAGTACGGCAATAGGTTGTGGTAGCCGATTGTACAAAGCAGGATTGGGACCGCGATAAATGATGTCTACCAAATCGACTAAAGCAGGCGTTGGCATAATGCGCGTATTTAAATCGGTTTTTAGGAGCACTGTTTTACGAATGGAGGAACTTCCAACGGTATCGATTGAGCTTACAAAACTGGTGCTCAGTGAATTCATGTTTTGAGTGATGGGATTTCCTTTGGTGGGTAATGCTAATGGAAAAAAATCCCAAGGTTTCAAAACGCCCTCAGCGGTGCCTATTTCCATGGCATTGCGGTTGAGAACCAGATTTGTATTTACCCGAGCGCCGTAACTGAATAGTATTTCTTGTAAATTCAAATCAAGCGGCATAGCAAGCGTAGAGGTGGCATAGCGCAAACTGTCCATATTTGCTTCTACAAAGTCTACTGCCCAAATGACTTTACCGCCATGCATCACATATTGATCTAGCAGAAATAAATCTTTGATAGTAAAGGGTTTAGTGGGTTTTGCAATGATTAATAGTTCAAAATTAGGAATCATTTTGGAAGTATTGGAATCAATTTGCACTCGACGCATTAATCGAGTTAGATTACTATCGATGTCAATTTGCCCCACTTCATAGGTTTGCGATAATTCATAAGCCAAATCACCACTTTGGTAATTGTCGAGTTCTCCATGTCCTTGCGTAAAAACAACATAAGGTAATTTCTGAAAACTTAGTTTGCGGATTGCATTGACTAAATTTAGCTCAATATTTTGGATGGAATTATTTAAATCTGACTCGTTAGGCACTTTGCTATTGCTCATCAATAAGTTGATAGCTATGCTTTTGTCTTTGTAAGTAATCAAAGCGGAAGGGAAAATAGTTTTTTGCGCAAAACCATCTTTGGTTTCCATTGGAACATTGTAATAAGCAAGTCCCTCTTTGGCTAATTGCTTATAAAGTTTAATCCTTTCCGTCTTATTTTCATTTTCGGAAGGATTGATAAACTCAAACATGAGCTCTTTGTTATAGGCTCTAAACTCGTCCAAAAGTTCGCGGGTGCTATTGCGTAAGCGTTTGAAACCAGCTGGTAAATCACCATCTAGATAGACTTTTACGTACACAATGTCGTCCAAATTTTTTATGATTTTTTTGGTAGTAGGCGAAACGGAGAATCTTTTCTCGGTGGTTAAATCGAATCTACCAAAATAAAACTGGCTTAGAATATTTAATGCGATGATTATCACCAAGAAGGCTCCGAGATGGAGCAGATTTTGACTGCGAAGTATTTTGCTTGTAATCATTGATTTACCACTTTCTGCTTTGTAATGAAACCTTGGTTAAAAATAGAAATAAGCTGATAATGCTTATGAAATAGACAAGGTCGCGTGTATCAATGACTCCGCGACTAATACTAGTGTAATGGTCATAAATACCAATGGATTTGATTAATAAATCAGCATTGGCAAACCACGAAAGCTGATAAACAAATTCAAAACCTATAAAAACAAACCCGCTAAGGAAAACTGCAACAATAAATGCTACCACTTGATTGTTGGTGATGGAAGAGGAAAATAAGCCCATGGCAATAAAGGCTGCACCTAAAAATAGTAGCCCAATATAACTTCCAAAAACGCCTCCACTGTCGATATTACCCACGGGAAAGCCAAGATAATACACTGAAAAATAATAAGTTAGTGTGGGAATTAGGGCGATAATTAGCAGTAGAAAGGCAGCGCTGAATTTTGCAAGTATTATTTTAAAATCTGTAAGCGGTTTCGTTAATAAAAATTCGATAGTTCCGCTTTTGTTCTCGTCGGAAAACGACCTCATACTGATTGCTGGAATTAGAAATAGAAATACATAAGGTGCAATTAGAAAAAGGCCGTCGAGTTGGGCGTATCCGAAATCTAAAATGTTGAAATCACTGGGAAATGCCCAAAGAAATAAACCAGTGATTAGTAAGAAAATAATAATAACAATATAACCGATTATGGTTGAGAAGAAGCTCCCTATTTCTTTTTTTAATAATGCCCACATATTTTAGGTTTGATTAATAGAAATGCAAATATTTTAGTAGCTATAACAATGGTCGAAAAAATTTAGCTGGCAAAAGTAATGAAAAATGCGCCTTATTTTTCAATATTAATGCGGATTCTGCTGTCTACCTTGAGTCCTAAAAGGCTGCCCGCATTTCCTTGATTGATTGAAATTTCAAGCATGCCATTGGAATCGAAGAGGGCGCACATTTCGCTTGGTGGAACATCTAAATAGGATTTTGAAATGCTTGTCAATTCCCCACTGAATGAATTAAAGGTGATATCGAATGCTCGGTTTTTAGCATATTCATTGAAAAGTGCTTCGCTGATATTGGTGGTTGCATTTTCATAACGGTCGATGTATATTACTTTGCCAATAATGGTAACACTTTGTTCATCCATTTCAATAATGGGTTCAAACGACATCAACTTATTTATTTGGTTTCGGTGGTTACCAAGGCGTACAAAATCACCTCCTAAGGCGAGATGTCGGGCAGCTTTAACGAAAACATCTTTGGTTGAAAAGGTGTATTTATCAGTGTCCTGAATAATTTCAAGTTCCACAATATCAATGGGTTGTTGGCCAAAAATAAGGCTAAAAACTCCGTTATCAGCGCCAATAAAGTATTGGTTATTATAATGAATGGCAATGTGTGGACGGTCGATGCTTGCGTCGCTATTGATCCCTATAATATGAATGGTGCCATCTGGAAAATGTTGATAGCTATTTTTAAAAACAAAGGATGCTTGATAAATATCGAAAGGAAGCACTTCATGGGTGATATCGATAATTTGAACGTCAGGAATCTTACTCAACAAGCTCCCCTTTACAATAGCAAGGTAATGATCCTTTGTTCCCCAATCAGTTGTAAGCGTAATAATGGCCATAAATATCTCAATCGAATTAGGAGCAAAGGTAATAAAACTAAGGTTTGTTTATGAAAATGTTATCTACATCACTTTGTTGAAAATGGAAGTCGTTTTAGGTGATTATGGTTGATGAGTTTGAAATAATTTTTTATCATCCGCTGTGGTCAATTCTGGTTGAATGGTTGAATGGTGAATGTCAAAATCAGCTAGAATAGCTTGGATTTTCTGAAGTATTGCCTCGAAATCAGTGATCCTTAGATTGTGCTCCATATCGAGATGCGACTCGAACATAGTTTCGTGGTCGGTCAATTGCCAGACGTGGATATGATGTAAGTTTTTGACCCCCTCAATGCCATTTATCTGACTGATGATTGCCTCTATATCAATGTTTTCTGGGGTGTGCTGCATCAATATTCGAATAGATTTCATAAATATTTCCCAGCTTAGAAATAAAAGATAAAAGGCAATTAAGATCGAAAACACTGAATCGACCCAAAACCACTGAAAGTATTTCATAGCTAAACCACCTATCAAAACCATGATGGAGGTCATCATATCTCCGAATAAATGGAGGTAGGCAGATTTCATGTTTAAATTATGTTCGGCATCTTTTTTCAAAAGCAAAGCACTGAAACCATTTACGGCGATGCTAAGAATTGCTAAATAGATAACCCACTTTGAATCTATCTTGGCTTGGGAAAGGAAGTGCTCCACTGCTTCGTAAATGATAAAAAAAGAAAGCATTATCAAAGTGGTGGAATTGAAAAAGGCGGCCATTATTTCTGATCGCTTGTAGCCAAAGGTGTGTTTGTTATTCGCTTCTCTTTTTGAAAATCGATTTGCAATATAGCTGATAATCAGTGTTAATACATCACTAAAGTTATGCGTTGCATCACTCAATAAAGCAACACTCCCCGACACAAAACCGCCTATGGCTTGCGCAATAGTAATGATTAGATTTAGCAATACCGTGATCCCGATATGGCTACTTTGATGGTGATGGTGTTCCATTTTAAATATTCGTTTAATTTATCGTTGGCGATTTTACAAATAAAAATTAAAAGGCAACTAACAACCTATAGGAGGATTTTAAATTTTTTTTGAGATAATATTTTCTAGGAAGGCGATGGGCTGTGTTAATCATTCCAAAAATTATAGAAATAGATGCAACTAGGCCCGTGGAGCAAATAATAGGGTTGAATTGGTTGCATTGATGAAATAATGGCAGTCCGTCAAATATGCCTCTTTAAATTAAAGATTCTGAATAAATTAGCTCGCTAAAGTAGCCATTAAAACAATTGTAACAACAGCTCTACTTTTTAAAGAAATTTGTAGCTGAACTTTTAGGGTTCGTTAAAATGCCCCAAAAAAATCAAAAACATTAACTTCAACAATACTCCCTAAATGGATTCAAAATCCATAGAAAAACAGCATTACTAGGTATCTATTGAATGGAGAGTAGAAGAAATTTGGTTCAATAATACCTTCATTCTATGCTTTGCATGCCAAAGGGCGGATGGTTATTTGGTGTTCGTTTTTTTTCTTTCGTTTATTGTAGTCAGTTTTATTATTAGTTGTAAATTTGTAACCATTGTATAAGGTTAAATAACTTGGTTATGAAAGAATATTTGTCGCTGTCTGAAGCATCTGAACTTATTGGTAAAAGCAAAGAAACACTAAGACGGTGGGATAGAGAGGGAAAATTGACTGCTGTCCGTGAGCCAATGAGTAACTACCGTGTTTATAAGCGAGAACAAGTTGAGGCTCTTTTTGCTGATTTTTTTAGTTATGAGGTTGAAGATATTGTTTCTAACTATGTTGAACCACATCATGAATACACTGTTTTAGAATTATTTGCCGGTGCTGGTGGTTTGGCTATTGGTCTCGAAAAGTCTGGTTTGAAATGTGTTGCTTTGAATGAAATTGATAAGTGGGCTTGTCAAACTTTACGAAAAAATCGTCCGAACTGGAAAGTGTTGGAGGGCGATATTAAAGATTTTGAATTCACAGAATATCATAATTCGGTTGATGTAGTAACTGGTGGTTTTCCTTGTCAAGCATTTAGTTACGCAGGTAAAAAACTTGGGCTTGCTGATGCAAGGGGAACTTTGTTTTATGAGTTTGCTAGAGTTGTCAAAGAAGTTAACCCACCCATTTGTATTGGAGAAAATGTCCGTGGTTTGCTTAGTCACGATAATGGAAAAACTTTGCAAGGTATGATTTCAATTTTAGATGAAATTGGCTACAATGTTCTACCTGTTCAAGTATTAAAAGCAATAAATTATAAAGTACCTCAAAAACGCGAGCGTATAATATTGGTTGGTATAAGAAAAGATATTGATTTGAAATATGAATATCCTAAACCGCACAATAAAATCTACAATTTAAAAGATGCTTTAAAAAAAGGCGAACTCTACGATACCAATGTTCCAATGTCATCTGGTGCAAAATATCCACAGAGCAAAAAGGCTGTTTTAGATTTGGTTCCGCAAAAAGGATATTGGCGTGATTTACCACTTGAAATTCAAAAAGAGTTTATGGGTGAAAGTTTTTATTTAGGGGGTGGAAAAACTGGAATTGCAAGACGTATTGGTTGGAATGAGCCTTGTTTAACTTTAACTTGTAGCCCTGCTCAAAAACAAACTGAAAGATGTCACCCTGAAGAAACTCGACCTTTTACAGTTCGTGAATATGCACGTATCCAAACTTTTCCAGATGATTGGGCTTTTGAGGGTTCTATGGCTCAACAATATAAACAAATCGGAAACGCTGTTCCTGTTAATTTAGGTAAAGAGGTCGGATATTCGATTGTGAAGTTCTTGAATCAATATTACAACTTGTTAAAGCCAAGATAGTAGCTGTAATTCTCAAAAGTAATCTGATCCAATACTGTTCTACTACTGGTTTTGGTTTCTGATTTAATTTCTTCTAAAGCAGAGTTTTTAGCAATTTCTTCGGTTTCTTCAACTGTTTTTAGATAGGCTTTGATTGCACTTGGAAGAGCCTTGTATAACTGAAACAATGCATCTTGCTGTCCTGATAATAAGGCATAAAATTGGTCGCCAGAAATTTTACAAACCCTGCTATGACTGTATTCTTTCCCATTTATATCACCGCTCCATAATTCACAAAAACTACCTTTTGCGAGAATTTGTACCCAATAGCATTTTGCTTGTTTGTAGTCGTCTGCATATCGTTTTAATTTTTGAAAGAGTGCTTCGGCTGCACTACTGTTCGTAGTATTGTGTTTGTTTTTATGTCTGCAAAAAGCGTGTTGTCCTTTGCTTTGATGTCATAACCGCTCAAATTTCCTGCTTCAAAACCTTTTATACCACCCAAAATTTGTTCGTGAAAAGTTCCGATTGAATTATTGATTGATTTGTCAATTTGTCTTAAAATCTCTGATTGAATTAACTTTTCTTCGTCAATGTCATTAAATTTTGAGTCGAAAGTAAGCTTGATTGTGTCAACCTTGTTTGAGTAAAAATTCTTCTTTGTAATGTTGTTTTTTGCCTTCAAATATGCGCAGTGAAGATTCCCTACACAGGTCAACAAATGTTCGTCAGATATAAAGGTTACGTATGTATTTTTCATTCAATTGTGGTTTTTTTAATTAGCAAAGTAAGCTTTTATTGTTGATTTTCTGACTTGGCTACGTTTTTTTTTACATAGACGCCCAATTGCAGTCCGTCAAATATGCCTCTTTAAATTAAAGATTCTGAATAAATTAGCTTGCTAAAGTAGCTATTAATTCCCTTGTAACGAAACTAAATTTTGCAAAAAAAATTTGAAGTCGGTATTTTGAGTGTGCTTAAATGTCTCTCTTAATTCCAAAATAGCCACTATAAAAACGAGCAAGGCAAGAATATAATTCTTAAATGCTTGGATACCTGTGATCTTTTTATGTCATAAGATAAATATGGTGATTCTCTCTATAATTCGTAAAATTGTTGCTATGCCTTCCAAGATAGAGTCATTCGCTTCACTATAATCGCTCATAAATCCACCACCATTCCAATATAAATAGAGTCAATAGTTATCCTTTTTACCTGAAATACAAATGTTCGATTAATATTTTTAATCCGATTAATATCAGCAAGAAGCCACCAAATATTTCCACTTTCTTATCGAAAAAGCTCCCGATTTGTTTTCCGAAAAGCATTCCTAGCATCGAAGCAAAGAAGGTTACTATGCCAATAATCATCACCGACCAATAAATGTTGAGGTTCAAAAATCCGAAGGTAATTCCTACCACTAAAGCATCGATGCTGGTAGCAATTCCCATTGAAATCAATACGGAGGTTTTGTATGGATTGAATGTTTGAACATTTTCTGCATGCTTGAGGTTGTCGTAAATCATTTTGCTTCCAAGCAAAAAAAGGAGAATAAAGGCAATCCAATGGTCATAATCTTGAATTTCAGTTTGGATGCTGCTGGCAGCGAACCAACCAATATAGGGCATAATGGATTGGAAAAAAGCAAGGGTAGACGCAATTTTAACGGCTTCAAAAAATTTTATTTGCCGTACTGCTATGCCAGTTGAAATGGAAACGGCAAAGGTGTCGAACGATAGAGAAATAGCAATCAGCAAGAGCGAAATAAAACCCATTCATCAGAAAATTAAACCAGCAAATTTATGGTAGTCTTTTTCAACTTCCTACCTATTAAATTTTCCCCTTTGAAATATTTTTATTTCTTCAGAATGGTCAAAGTTCCCTTGTATTCCTTTTTATCGGCTACTGTGGTTCTTAGCACATAATAATAGACTCCATCAGCAATAGAAGGATCTCCCCAATCATTATGATAATCAGATATTTGATAAACTTTTTTGCCCCATCTGTTATAGATAATTAATTCGGAGTTTGTGAAATTTTCAAGGCCATCGATCTTGAAAACATCGTTAGAAGCATCCCCATTGGGGGTGATAATATTTGGAATTTCAAGGGTGCAATCCTTGGATGTTAGGATTATTTCGTCAGTACAGCCATTGTCAACATTAACAGTTAAGGTATGTGTTCCTGCTGAAATATAGCGCTGAGCAAAAAAGTTGTTGGTAATATTTAGCGGACTGCCATCCATTTTCCAATTGTAGCTATGATTTAGGGTGGAATTATCAACGGGAACTTCTACGGCTATTTCTTCAAAACTACAAAAGGATTCATCTGCTCCTAAAAATGCTTCATTATAGATACTTACGTTAATTTCATCTTCCACAGTACAGGGTGTATTCGGGTCAATTGCCACGGTAACGGAATAGGTGCCGGGTTGCGTAACCAGCAAGGATTCGCCCGTACTTCCATCGCTCCAATTGTATAAAAATGCAGGATTATGACCTAAGTTACCGGCATGTAGCTCAATAGGTTCGTATACGCAAGTGTCGTTGCCTAGGTCAAGGGTAGCCATGTCATATTGGTCAACGTGTAAGGTGTCTGAATTAGAACAAACAGCGCCTAAGGTTGAATAACTAACGGTTGCGATATAATTTCCACTAATATTGGTTTGTTGGATAGCAGTTAAGTTACCCGTATTCCAACTATAAGTAGCACCAGTCAAGCTACTGGTTGCATCAATGGTGACAATTCCAAAGCCACAAATTAAGGTGTCATTTCCTAGTTCAACTTCTGGAGTTGGCACAACAGTTACTTTAACGGTAGTATCGTAAGTACATCCAAAATCATCCACAACGGTATAAGTATAATTATATAAACCGGTATCGGAAGGTGAAATGGTTACTTGACCGCCATAATTTGCAATGATTGTACTTATATTATTCCATGATTGGGAACTAATAGCCGGTTCATAAGACCAAGAAGTAGGTAATACTGAGGCTGCAAAATCGATTCCCCAACTAAAGATGTAGCCATTATCAATAAATAGATTATCGGTCACTGTGATGGTCCAAGTTCCATTTAAAGGGCATCCAACTAAGGAAGAATAATTTGTTTCGGGGAGATAATTTACCGAAGGAAATGGACCGACTGCGGTGGCATTTCCTGGGAATGGTCCTGAAGGTGGCAAATAAGCAGCGCTGGCATAATAAGTTCCTATCGCATCTGTAAAAGCATGGGAATAGCTACCCACAGCCGAAACCATGGTTGTGGTACCATTGGGTTTCCATGAATAATTATAACCAACACCAGCAGTGACACTTGCATCGTCAACTGGTTCACCAAGGAAAGTGCCGCCTCCGCCTCCAGCATATGATTTCAAGGTAGCAGATTGATTGTTTGGACAAGTGATGATTATGTTTAAGTCACCTAAATAGCTGTGTTCCATAACCGCATTTATTCCAATTATTTGATTTGGGTTTTGAAGAACTTGGCCAGGAGCAAATACGTTAAAAACTAAAGTTGAAGTATAGGAAGCGCCACTACCATCCGGTAAAAAGGTTATTCCGGCATGGTTTAGTGATGCATTGGCTTTCCAAATTTTAGTACTGGCTACGCCAAATAAATTGGTGGTGTCGCCTTGACATATTACCTCGTCAATTTGAGTGGTTCCATCAAAATCGGGTCGAGTGCTTAATCGTACACGCACTTTTGGAGTTTGCGAAGCTAAACAATGATTTGAATCAATAGCTGAAAGTTCAACATTATATCCTCTAATGGTATCATAAACGGTTGAAACGGATTGAATGGTGTCGGTGATATAATTTCCTAGGTTCCAAATAAAAGAAGTGGTGGCATCGCTTTGATGATAAACCGAGTCGTTGTAATTATAGGTGCCAAATGCGGTGATGCTAACTGAATCGTGGGGACAAATATCGATGTAATAAATACCACTATCGAGGTGAAATGGAGGAATACTTGATTGAATACCAACCGTGAAATTTTGACAAGGTAAACCACAACTTATTGTTGCAGCCCAACCAGCGGCTGCGGATGTTGAATTCCAACGAAGGGTAATACAACCATTCGGGTTGAGAATAGAGGCCCCGATTATCATGCCCACAGGCGATAATCCTGCGTTAACGACGCCATAGGAGGGGGAGCTGGTGTTTGGTCCGTCAAAAATTTCCATAGCATCTCCTGAACCAACATTCCAAGAAGTGAAATTAATGTTTACGTATGCACCTAGTGTTGATGGACAAAAAGTAACCGTATAGGTTTGGACTGCAGCATAGCCTCCACTTGGGCCACCACTGTCATAAAAGTTTCCACTACAAGTAGTAATGGTTTGTCCCGAAACATTTGACATGATATAAGTTTGCCCTTGCGATTGGTTTATTAATGCAAACAGGATTATTATCATTAAAGTTATTCTCTGTAACATCTTTAATTTCTATTAGTTGGGTAAGTTTTTTTTAAAATTATTCAATTATAAGTCCAAGACTTCTTCGGTGTTCATTGTATTTTTCGATGAACTCTTTTTCACTTAGCATGACCAGTAGATATTGACAATTGGCAATTTTTAGAATTATGCGATCATCATATTTTCGTTGAATTTCCAGTTTTAATACATTCATTTTTGCAGGATCTGGTTTTCCATTTAATAAAGGTACATTTATTACTGGCAACTGTGTTGCATCATATTTATCCTGTGGAACTTGTGTGATTAGATAGGAATGGTCTAAAAAATAGTTGTAATAGCGTACTAATTCTGGATTGTTTTTCAACATAGTTTCCGTCTTTTCAGCTCCTAGATAATCAATAAGACGTTGATCAGGAACTATTTCTGTAGATGTAAATCCTCCAAAAGTTAAAAGGATAATAGCCAAAGTAATAAACTGTTTTTTCATTTTGCTTAATGGTTTTGATTCGTTCTTTTATTTAAACAAACGCTACACTATATATTTATTTAGCAGCGTAATAGCATTTTTTTGGTGATTGAATTTTATCTTCCTTTATCAAAACCTAAATTAATTTGTTGACTTCTTTTTTGTCAATTCCACTAATTTCAGACAATTGACCAGCTTTTAATCCGTCACTATGTTTTTTTAAGGTGTCTAATAGGTTTTAAGAGTAGTATAAGTAACAAATTCGCCTTTATAAGGACAAAAATAGACATTAATTAGTTTAATATACCAAAGGTAATTTAGAATTTATAAAAATAAGCCTTTTTGATTATTTTTGTACCCTTATTTAAAATTAAAAAATACTATGGAAGATAATATAATATGTCATTGTATGGATGTAAGTGAACATGAGATTGTTTATACCATTAAGCATAATGACGACATTAGCATTCAAGATTTGATGGATATTACGGGTGCTGGAACTGGATGTGGCTCCTGCATTGGTGAATTAGAGGAGATTTTGCACCGTGAATTACGTAAACTTGGGAGAGAATAAGGAATCAAACAAGCTATTTTGGTTTACCTAATTAAGTTTCTATTACCATTTTAAATTTGATTTACGCTAAGCTATCTTGAGCTTATTTTATCCGATTGCGATAATTTCTGAATTATATTTTTAACCAAAAAGTGACATTCTTTTTTAAAGCTATGTTTTTTATCTTAGCAAACCTTTTTAAGGAAGTTAATATCATCGTTTAATTTAGTTTTTATGGCCATTATTAGTAGCATTGCAGCTTGGTTTTTAAAAAAGCGGTATCATCAGATTGAGCTATTTATCGAATATCCTCTTGATGTTCAAAATGAGATATTAACGGAATTATTATTTAGGGCTCAAGATACAGAATGGGGTCTGAAGTATGATTATGCCACTATTAAAAGTTACAATGAATATCGAAAGATAGTACCGATAAGCACTTATGAAGAAATTGCTCCTTATGTGGATCGATTGAAGCAAGGTGAACATAATTTGCTTTGGCCCACCGAAACGCGATGGTTTGCTCAATCCTCGGGAACAACCACTTCAAAAAGTAAATTTATTCCGGTTACCGAAGATAGTCTTATTGATTGCCACTACAAAGGAGGCAAAGACATGGTCGCATTGTATCTCCATAAGAATCCTGATTCGGATTTTATTAGCGGTAAAACTATTGCGGTTGCCGGAAGTTCTAAAGTTAGCGAAGATTCTGAATATTATGTGGGTGATTTGTCGGCTATTCTGATGAGCAATTTACCTTTATGGGCACAGTTTACTCAATCGCCTGATTTAAGTATAACGTTAATGAGCGATTGGTCAAAGAAAGTAGATTTAATGGTTCAAAATACTATTAATGAGGATATTAGAGCAATTAGCGGTGTTCCTTCTTGGATGCTGGTAATTCTGCAAAGAGCACTAGAGATTACGGGTAAAACTAAAATTCGAGATTTATGGCCTAATTTTGAGTTGGTGATTCATGGTGGCGTTAGCTTTGCGCCTTATGTTCAGCGTTTTAAAGAAATAATGGATGATAGAGTCAACTATCAAGAAGTGTATAATGCCTCCGAAGGATTCTTTGCAATTCAAGATTCATCAAGTCGAGACGATTTGCTTTTAATGCTTGACTATGGAATTTTTTATGAATTTCTGCCTATTTCGGAATTAGGGAAACCTAATGCCATGGCGCTCGGTTTGGATGAAGTGGAAATTGGCAAAAACTACGCCTTAATTATTTCAACCAATGCCGGATTGTGGCGTTATATGATTGGTGATACGATCGTTTTTACGGATTTAGATCCATTTCGTATTCGTATAAGTGGTCGTACTAAAAGCTTTATTAACTCAGTAGGCGAGGAGCTAATTGTTGAAAATGCTGAATTTGCTATTTCCCAGGCTTGTCAGAAAACTGCTTCTATCATAACCGAATATACCGCAGCTCCTCTCTTCAACGAAGACGGGAAAACAATTGTTCATCAATGGTTTATCGAATTCGAAAAGGAGCCTTTGGATCTTGATTTTTTTGCCGAAATACTCGATAATGCCCTAAAATCAAAAAACTCAGATTATGAGGCTAAGCGTTTTCATGATATGGTTTTGGGTAAACCAAAGATATTTTCCTTGCCAAAAGGAGTCTTTAGAGAGTGGCTTAGCGATAAAGGTAAGTTAGGTGGTCAACATAAAATTCCGCGATTGAGCAATGACCGATTGTTTGTGGATGAAATATTGTTAACTCTTAAAACTAAGTTTAATGATCGCTAATCATGATTAAAAGCCAATCATATTACTTCTTTAAAGAATTTCGCTTGGTGAAATCCTTGCTTGTCTTATTGCTGGTGCAATTTTTTATTCCTAAAACTAACCATTCATTTAGTGAATTTCCAAATAAAGCCGACGCTTTTGAAATTGATGTGATCGGGAATGTTTTTTTTGTCAAAGGAGCTGAATTGCAGAAGTATAGCCCTGATGCTCGACTGCTAAATACTTATAGTAATCAGTTATTGGGAAATATCAGCAGCATTGATTTAAGCGATGCCATGAATGTGATGGTTTTTTATCGGGAAATGAATCAAGTCATCCTACTCGACAATCAATTGAGTATCAAAAATAGTCCCATAGATCTGATTGATTTAGGGTATTCGCAAGTGGATTTAGCTTGCCTTTCCTATAATAACGCCTTTTGGATCTATGATGCAATGGGTAACGAATTGCTTAGATTCGACAAGACTTTGCAAAAAACTGATCAAAGTGGAAATCTCTTTGCGGTGACTTCTTTCAATCTCAATCCAGTACAAATGTTGGAACGCAATAACCGATTATTTCTACGGGATAAGCAAAATGGCATTTTCATATTTGATAAATATGGTGCTTTTATCAAGCGCTTGCCAATTCCTAATCTCGAAGATTTTGAAGTGCTCGATGATCAATATTTATTGTTGCGCTCGGATACCTTATTTTTATATCATTCTATCATTCAAAGTGTAGATACTTTCGTCCTGCCCGCTCATAATATTAAAGAAATTAGGTTGCGAAATGATATGATGTATTTGATTAATAAGGATAAAGCATTCGAAATAAAAAAAATCACCAGCGCTAATTCGCATTGATATTTTTTTCTTCAATGAGTGTTTTTTTTAATTTCTTTGGTGTTTCTATTATCAATGTTCGATATAAATATTTTCAAATCAATATTTTCTGAGTACAATCAGGCTGCTTATGAATTTTTTATCGAATCACTGAGTCTTTTTTATTTTTATTATGGAATAAAACATCGTTTTAAATTGTCGAATCGTTATGCCAAGATTGAATATCAACGATCAATACACCGATTTGGAACTTGTTGAACTCGTAAAAGGAGGAGAAACAAGGTTTTTTAACTTCCTTGTGAATCGACATAAGACATTGATTAGTAGAACTATAAAAGCAATGGTTGGTAATATTAATGAAGCTAATGATATAGGTCAGGATACCTTTATACGTTTTTATATGGGCATTGAAATGTTTAGAGGAGAGAGTCAATTATCGACTTACTTGGTGCGAATTGCTATTAATTTGAGTTTAAATTATTTGAAGAAAATCAGTAAGCAGAAATTCATTACCATTTTCAAAGAAGACTTAATACATCCGCTAGTCATGCTCGAAAATCAAGATAGTCAAGCAAATGTGATGGATAACAATGAAATAATTAACAAGGCATTGTGCCAACTTGACCCCCAATCTAGAGCAGTAGTGACTTTGCGATTAATTGATGGATACAGTGTGAAAGAAACTGCTGAGATGCTAGGATTACCATTAGGAACCGTTCTATCAAAGCAATCACGGGCGCAAGATAAACTGAAAGTAATTTTGAAAAATCATATTTGAAATGGAAACTGAACAACAAAATAACCAGAAATTGCAAGAATTTCTTTCAGTCTATACCGCTGAATTTAGCCAAGATTTTAACTCGAAAGTGATGAAAGCTTGTGAGCAAAACAAAAATCACTCCACTGAGCTCGATCGAAATTGGAACGTTGGTTTCAAACGTTTGCTAATTCCTGCGGCAGCAGTTCTATTATTGCTAATATCCTATAATCTCTATAAGTTCAAGTCGTTAACCCCTGAAGTCATAAACGGAAACTCTTTATTTTCGAGTAATTCTGCTGCAACTTTGAGCTTGATATTATCAGATAATAACCAGTCCAATTAATCCTTACAATTCAAAAATTATGAAAAAGATAATTGACACCTCAAAAAAACCTTTCCTTATCATTTCGGGTTCGATTTTAATCGGTTTCATGTTAGGCTATTTTGTCAATGGAATGATGAATTATAAACGAATTAACGATTTAATTCACATGAATACCGAGCAAGGAATCAAAGAACGCTATCAGTCGTTATTGGATCCAAAGGAAAATCAAAAGCAAGCAATTGATTCCTTAATAGCAGAGTATGCCCAAAAAAATCAGCAGTTTTTGCAAATGTATTCCGACTCATTGAACCAGTTGAAAATTCATTTTGGTTCCAAATTGGCGGGTAAGCTTGATCCAGCTCAAAAGCGAAAAGTTGACAATGCTAAAATTTTAACGGTAAACCAATTGAATAAGGAAAAAAAAGGATTACGCGGTGTAAAGATGTCTGTCAATACCATAAATCTAATGGCACAAGATTCTATCTCTAAAGTGTTGATAGATAGCTTAAAAAATCGTAGAAAGGAATTGAGACACGAATTAGTTAACCGTAAAATTGATGATAAAATTGACGCCCAAATTTCTAAACTAACGACCGAATTAACACTTACAGACCATCAGGCTGCTGAATTGAAAAATCTTCATTTGAAATATGCCTTGAAATTAGATGCATTAAAGAAAGATACTTCGCTAATTGCGCGAAAAAAAATCTTAGAAATGCGAAAGCTGAAGCTTGAATTTTATGATCAAGTGCAGCCAATACTAGATGAACGGCAATTTGAAAAATATAAAAATATCATGATGGATGTTTTTAGAGAAAAATATAAATCCGAAAAAGCAAGCTGATGGAATAAAATCTTCATTTAGTTTGTCAAACGCTTGAATTTTAAAATTAAAAGATATGAAAACACTATTGTCCGATAAAAAAACTACTAAATTGCTGAAATGGACTAAATATAATTTTTAACGGACAACACTGATATGAAAACACTAAAAATCATGATGCTCCTTTTTCTGCTAATAGGTTCTGCATCCATAGTTAAAGCACAACAAAAGGAAAAACCATCCCCACAGAAAGTAGCTAATCGCCAAACCAATTGGATGGTCACTGAGTTAAAACTTGACGAAAGTCAAAAGGCTAAAGTAGCTGCCATTAATTTAGATTACGCTACTAAAATAGCCGAAGTTCGCGCCAATGAACCTGATCCAGATGTAAAAAGACAAAAATTAAAATCGCTGAATAAGGCTAGAATGGAGGCTATTAAAGCGGTGATAAGCGAGGACCAATACAAACTATTAGTGATTAAGCTAGCTGAAAAGAAGAAAGATAGGCAAAATCAATAAACCGAAACTGAATTATAGAAAATTAAATTATCAATCACCTAAAATTAACAAAATGAAAATGCAAAATTTAAATTTAAAAATTGTGGCCATTGTGATGATTAGTGTGCTAACTATTTTGTCCTGTAATAAAGAAGAGAACGATAATGATATCACTATTGCTCAGGACAATGCATTCACCGAAGGAGTATACGCAGATGTACATGCAATGGTAGATCAGGCTAATAGGCTTTCAAGTACAAAAATTACCGACAGCCTTTGGGGTGCTTATTTCAGTAGCTGCGTCACCATTACTAGGGATACCCTGGCAAATCCACATAAAATTACCATCGATTTTGGTGCCACCAACTGTCTATGCAATGACGGAAAATATCGAAGAGGAATAATAATAGCCTCCTATACAGGACGATACAGGGATGCTGGTACGCAAATTTCTGTTTCTTTCAATGGATTTTATGTAAACGATAACCACGTTCAAGGAACCAAAACCATCACCAATAATGGCACAAATGCTTTAGGGAATATCAATTTCGATATAGCTGTAAATGGACAAATTGACAAAGCAAACAATGGAGGTACTATAACCTGGACAAGTAATAGAAATAGAGAATGGATTGCAGGAAGTTCTACGCTCAGCATATGGGACGACATCTATCTAATAACAGGAGAGGCTGATGGCAGCTCAAATGGAACAAACTTCGAAATATTAATAATCAATCCACTACGAAAAGAAATTGGATGTGTAAATTTTGTAAGTGGAACCTTTACGCTAGATATCCCACAAAAAGCATTGCGAACTATTGATTACGGAAACGGAAGTTGCGACCAGACTGCAACCGTGACCATCCTTAATCAAACCTATACCATTACTCTCAATTAGTGATTTTACAGTGTTAAGTAATTCGACTAGGATGATTAAATTCATTCTAGTCGTTTGCTTTTTATAGGTGGTTTGTTTACAAAGGCTAATTTATTTTTAATTAAACGTATATTTTTTGGTTTTTGAATTAGCCTTAACAACTAATTATTATATTTTTGTACACCAACAATAGACAAAACAACCTTAAAAATCACAACCAAGATGCATATTGCTTTAGCAGGAAATATTGGAGCAGGAAAAACCACCCTTACCCGCTTATTATCAAAACATTTCAAATGGGAAGCCCATTTTGAAGACGTAGAAACGAACCCTTATTTGAATAGTTTTTATGAAGACATGCAGCGCTGGTCGTTCAATCTTCAGATTTACTTTCTAAACTCTCGTTTTCGTCAAGTGGTTGAGATTCGAAAAAGTGGAAAATCAGTGATTCAAGATCGCACCATATACGAGGACGCATATATTTTCGCACCCAACTTGCATGAAATGGGTTTAATGCCTTCGCGTGATTTTGAGAATTATGAAACACTCTTTGAATTAATGAGTTCATTTATCAGCCCACCTGATTTGTTGATTTATCTTCGTTCATCGGTGCCAAACTTGGTGAAACAAATTCAAATGCGAGGTCGTGAATACGAAAATTCAATTCGCTTAGATTATCTCAAAAGTTTGAATGACCGTTACGACCATTGGATTGGAAATTATAAAGCAGGTAAATTGTTGATTATTGATGTTGATGATCGCGATTTCATTAATAATCGTGAAGATTTAGGTATGATTATCGACAAAATAAATGCAGAAATAAACGGTTTATTTTAACCCACCGCCATGTCGATTGTTGCCATCATTCCTGCTAGATATGATTCTAGTCGTTTTCCGGGAAAACCCTTAGCGGATATTAAAGGTAAATCCATGATTCAGCTTGTGTTTGAACAATGTGCGCAGCTCGAATTTATTGATAAGGTGATCATTGCAACCGACGACGAACGAATATTTAATCATGCCCAAAGTTTTGGCGCAAGCGTGATGATGACCGCCGCTAGTCATCGAAATGGAACCGAACGAATTGCAGAAGTGGTGAAATCTTTGCCAATTGGATATGATGCGGTTTTGAATGTGCAGGGCGATGAGCCTTTTGTGCATGCTGAACAGCTTAAATTACTTTGCGATTTGATTCAAAATCCTCAGTTTAATATTGCCACCCTTGCCAAAGAAATTACCGAAACCCATGAATTGGAATCCTCTAATACGGTTAAAGTGGTTTTTAATAAAGCAAATAAAGCCTTGTATTTCAGTAGATTTGCAATTCCTTTTCAACGAAATAGGGAAGTGGGAGCGAAACATTTTAAGCATATCGGCATGTATGCTTTTAAAGCCAATATATTGGATCAACTGGTAAATTTGCCTGCCTCTACTTTGGAAATGTCGGAATCACTAGAGCAATTGCGTTGGCTCGATCATGGCTTTGATATACAGGTCGGTATTACGGCTTTCGATAGTTTTGGAATCGATACGCCCGAAGATTTAATTCTCGCACTAAAACGATTAGTATGAACATAAGTTTATCCATTAGTAAGTTATTATTTATCCACAATCATTTGGTGATTCCCAAATTGGGGGTCTTTAATTTAGAGAGTCGCGATGCTTATCATCATCCTGTTAGCCATGAGTTTACTCCCAAATATCGTCGTATTACCTTCACTGCAAACCCAAACATCAATGACGAGGTTTTGATTCTTTCTTTGCAAACTGATGATGCTCAAAACCTCGTTAAGGAATTTGTAAAAACTACTTTAGCAAGTCTCAATAATAAAGAAATAGTTTATTTAGAAAATATAGGTTGGTTCAAACCGCAGGCGTCAGGAGGGTTTGTTTTTGAACAAGATTTATCCTTCAATTACGATAAAGACTACTTCGGATTAACTTCATTTGAGCAAGTGCCTAGCAACTTACCCCAAGAAGTGTCACCGACTCCATCAGTGGTATCTGCCAAACCAAAAACCAATTGGAAACCATGGCTTACTTGGGCAGCGGTTGTGCTTTTACTGGCAATTTTAGGTGCTTCTATTTACATATTTAAAGATAAATTCACCGCTAAGCAATCAAATATTATTGTTAAAGTTACTGATAATAAGCTCGATGAAAAAAATATTGTAGCTGTCGCACAAGAGGATTCTATAATCACCGCTTCCATTGATTCAGTAATCGAATCTGAAATCGTTGATTCATTATCAAAAGAAATAGTTGCGCAATCGTCGCTTGATGATCAAAATATAGCAAACACTTCCGCAGCGCAGTATTTTATTATTGCAGCTTGTTTTAAATCTGATAAAAATGCGCAGGATTACCTTCTGAAACTCAAAGCCAGTGGTTATGAAAATGCTTCGATTAAAGGAAAAACTTCTAGTGGATTGATACGCGTATGTTATGCTGGATTCAAAACGCAAGCAGAAGCAAACGCCACTTTAACTCAAATATCGGATAAAGAGCAAAAGCAACTTTGGATAGAAAAAATTACAGAGTAAGAAATAAAATAAATGGGTAAGAAAAAGAAACTGAGAAAGTTTGCGGAGAATTTGACTTTTCCGAATATGTTTCAACCAAATTACGACGATATCAAAGATGGCTTTGTATTGAAAGGAAATTGGAAACAAGAATTTTTTAAAAATGATAATCCAATAACTTTAGAAGTTGGTTGTGGAAAAGGAGAGTATACCGTTGGTTTAGCAGCCAAATATCCTGATCGAAATTTTATTGGAATGGATATTAAAGGAGCAAGAATGTGGAGAGGCTGCCATACTTCGCAACAGCAATCACTTCAAAATGTTGCTTTTATTCGTGCACATGTGCAAATGGTTCCAATGATTTTTGCACCAGCTGAGGTGGAAGAAATTTGGATAACCTTTCCAGATCCTCAACCCAAGAATGCGAAACGGAATAAAAGGCTCACAGCTCATCCATTTTTAGAGCGATATTATAAAATATTAGCATCCAATGGATTAATCCATTTTAAAACTGATAATGAACCGCTTTTTGACTATACACTCGAAGTAATCGCTTCGGAGCAACATCACTTGCTAACTGCGGTTAAAGATTTATACCAAGTGCAAGGTTTTGAAGAAGTTAAGTCAATTAAAACCTATTACGAAACCTTGTTTTCTGAGCAGGGTTTTGCGATTAATTATCTCGAATTTAAATTAAATCCCGCTGCATTCACAACAACTATCCATGCAGGAAGCTGATTTTTTTGAGCGTGTTTATGTGCTTTGCCGCTTGATTCCTTATGGTAAAGTTACCACTTACGGTCATATCGCCGATGCGCTTGGTGCAAAGGTATCCGCGCGAATGGTGGGTTGGGCGCTCAATAAATGTCATACGGCTGATTTCGCAGTTCCTGCGCATCGCGTTATCAATCGTAATGGAATGCTCAGCGGTAAAAAAGCTTTTGGAGATCCTATGTTGATGGAAAATTTGTTAGTTCAAGAAGGGCATCACATTTTGAATGATTGCGTATTAGATTTTCAGCAGCGTTTATGGATTCCTAAGCTCCATTTGGGAATTGAAATCTAGATTCTATTCATTAATTTCAATTTGATTTACATTGTCATTCTGTCAGTCATTTCCTAGTGGCATTATCTTTGTCAAATCTGCGCAGTAATTTTTTTTTATTATACCAATTTTAAAAATCCAATCAATATGCAAAAAGGCACCATTAATGTTAAAACAGAAAACATCTTTCCTGTTATTAAAAAATTCCTTTATTCCGACCATGAAATATTTCTTAGAGAGTTGATTTCCAATGCTACTGACGCAACTGAAAAGTTGAAAGCAATGGTTCGTAGCGGCAAATCAGAAGTAGAATTAGGCGACCTTAGCATTCGAGTAGTACTCGATAAAGAGGCGAAAACTATTCGAATTATCGACCGTGGTATTGGTATGACCGCTGAAGAGGTAGATAAATACATTAATCAAATCGCTTTTTCAAGTGCTGAGGAATTTGTAGAAAAATTTAAAGACCTTGATAATACTAATATCATTGGTCATTTTGGACTTGGTTTTTACTCTGCATTTATGGTTTCCAAAAATGTGGAGTTATTTTCTAAAACCTATAAAAAGGGCGCAGGCACCAAAGCAGTGAAATGGGAATGCGATGGTAGCCCAGAATATACCCTTGATGAGGTTGCAAGTCGCGATCGAGGTACTGAAATTGTACTTCACATTGCGGATGATTCAATTGAATTTTTAGACGAAAATCGGATTCTTGGTATTCTAAATAAGTATTGTAAGTTTCTTCCAGTAGAAATCGTTTTTGGTGAAGAAACTGTTTTTGAAGATGTTGAAGGCTCAGAAGATAAGGATGGAAAACCTGAAACTAAAGAAGTTAAAAAGCCTCGCATTATTAATAATGTTCAACCGCTGTGGAAAAAAACTCCCTCAGAACTTAAGATTGAGGATTATGAGAGTTTTTACCGTGAACTGTATCCTATGCAGTTCGAGAAACCGCTTTTTCATATTCACCTGAATGTTGATTACCCATTTAATCTTACCGGGATTCTTTATTTCCCAAAGGTTAAACGGAATATCGAAGTGCAAAGAGATAAAATTCAACTATATAGCAATCAAGTGTTTATAACTGATTCAGTGGAGAATATTGTCCCTGATTTTCTAACACTTCTTCATGGTATCATCGACTCTCCAGATATCCCTTTAAATGTTTCACGTTCCTATTTGCAAAGCGATCACAATGTGAAGAAAATTTCCAATCACATTAGCAAAAAGGTTGCAGATAAATTGGAGGAATTATTTAAAAATGATAGACCTAGCTTTGAGGAAAAATGGGACGATATCAAAATTTTTATTGAATACGGAATGCTTAGCGATGAGAAATTTGCAGAACGCGCAACCAAATTCATATTGTTTAAAGATACCGAAGGCAAGTATTTTACTAGCGAGGAGTACCAAACGCATATTAAATTAAACCAAACCGATAAGCATGATTCTCAGATCATTCTATATGCCAACGACGCGGTAGCCCAATTTGTGTACGTTGAAAAAGCCAAAGAACGTGGATACAGTGTTCTTATGATGGATGGTGTTTTGGACAATCATTTTATCGATATGATGGAGCGGAAATTAGAGAAAACACGCTTTGTTAGGGTTGATGCCGAAAGTATTGATAAGCTGATTGAAAAGGAAGAAAGCCAAATTTCTAAATTGACAGAGGAACAACAAAATCTGCTAAAACCAATTTTTGAAAAGGATTTAGATAGTACTATTTACTCTATTCAATTTGAAAGTTTAAGCGAATCTGAGCAAGCCGTGCTAATTACCCAACCAGAATTTATGCGTCGGATGAAAGACATGCAAGCCATGGGTGGCGGACAGTATTCTTTTATGGGAAATCTTCCAGATCAATATAATGTGGTGATTAACAGCAATAATCCTTTAATCGCTGCGCTGATTGATGACCAAGATGAAACCCATAAGCATACTATTGCAAAACAATTGGTCGATTTAGCAAAACTATCGCAGAATTTACTCAAAGGCAAAGATTTGGCTGATTTTATTAAGCGTTCGATGGAGATTATTCACTAATCAAAAGTCGATATCCTATCAAACAAAAGCCTCCGAGATATACTGCGGAGGCTTTTTTTATGTGCAATAAGGTTTAAATTATGCTAATTCTTTTGGGTCGAATTTGGCATTGCTGGGAGTACCAACATAGCCGTCGTCATTGGTATATCCATACATTCTATCGAATTTAATACGGTACTTTTCTTTTAAAAATTTTCTTTTCAGTTTTAAGGTAGGAGAGAGTTCACCCGTTTCTGTGAGCCATTCCTGACAAGTTAATTCAAATTTTTTCACTTGACGGAAACGACCAAGCGTTTGATTGATACGGTCAACTTCTTCTTCAAAACGTTGTATTACCTCGGTTTTTTGAATTAGGTCTTTGTTGTCGCGATATTTAAGTCCACGTTTTGCAGCCCATCTGTGCAAAAACTCAAAAGCTGGACAGATAATAGCGGCTGCATATTTTTCGTTTTCACCGACGATCATTAGTTGGTCAATGAAATTTGACTCCTTAAAAATATTCTCAATCAACTGAGGCGCAATGTACTTACCGGTACTTAGTTTAAATATTTCCTTTTTGCGGTCTGTAATTTTCAAGATATTATGCTCCTGAATTTCGCCGATATCACCAGTATGAAACCACCCATCTGCGTCAATTGCTTCGGCAGTTTTTTCGGGGTCTTTGAAGTAACCAATCATTTGACTAGGTCCTTTCATCAGGATTTCGCCATCCTCGGCTATTTTTACTTCCACATTGTCGAGCACTGGACCCACGGTTCCAAACTTCATATAGGGATAAAAAGTTTGATTTACGGCAATTACTGGCGAAGTTTCTGTTAATCCATAGCCCTCAACTAAAGGAATACCTGCTGCATTAAAAACTCGCGCTAAGCGGGGTTGAAGGGCTGCTCCTCCCGAAATTATCACATTCACTTTGCCTCCTAAAGCTGCTTGCCATTTGCTAAAAATTAGCTTGCGGGCAATTTTTAGTTGAAACTCAAACCACCAACCATTTGCGCGATTTAATTCATAACGATTCGCTAAATTCAGTGCCCAAAAGAAAAGTCCCTTTTTTATACCGCTTAGATTTTTTCCTTTTGCGACAATTTTATCGTATAATTTTTCCAATACCCGAGGAACTGTAGCGAATCCGTTGGGCTGTATTTCAAGTAAATTCTCACCAATAGTATCCACACTTTCAGCATAATACACCGAGCATCCTTTGAACTGAACAAGATAATTGACCATTCGCTCAAAGACATGGCAAAGCGGCAAAAAGCTTAATACCTTATGGAGTCCGTCCAATGGTAAAATATTGGTGGTGCCTTCCACATTTGAAATTAAATTGCGATGCGATAGCATTACTCCTTTACTCAATCCTGTGGTTCCAGATGTATAAATGATGGTCAGCAAATCATCGGGCATAACGGCATCACGACGTTTTACTAATTCATCTTTATATTTTCCAGCATTTTGTCGTCCTTTATCTATCAGTTCATTCCAGTTCACAGCGCCTTCCACTTCGTCAAAAGTATAAACGTATTTCACATTTTTGGCGAGGGCTACTGGTTGTTTTATTTTCTCATAAAACAATAGCGAACTAACTATTACCACTATTGCCTCTGAATGATCTACAATATAGTTGTACTCCATAGGGCCTAAATTGGGATACAAAGGCACATGCACTACCCCAATTTGAGCCATTCCCATATCTAGTAAATTCCATTCGGTTCGGTTATTTGAAACCGTAAGTATTTTATCCCCTTTCTGTAGACCAAGACTTAGCAAGCCATAACTCACTAAATCAATCATTTCTTTGTATTCTTTGGTACTTATTGAATCCCATTTGCCATTTCTCTTGGTTGCAAGGGCAACATCCTTTGGGTATTTTTCAAGTAATTGGTCGACGATGTCGAATGTTCTTGTAACTTTCATGCTCGATTTGTTTTTAGTTTAAATGTCCAAGTAAATTCAAATTCAGATACGATAATGCCTTCTTCATTTTTGCCAATTGATTTTGAGGTAATTGTTTGACCTTCACCAGTTTCAATAGCAATCTGAACGGTTTTCGCGAAGAGAGTACCATCTTCACAGGTAAAAGTAACTGCGGAAGTGGCTTTTTTTAAAAAAGAGGATTTCATAGTAAGCACTAGCATCGAAACGTTTTGCGATACTTGATAAATGGCGGCCATTGCTAACAATCCAGTTGATAATTCGGCTGCTATACTTTGCGAGCCAAAATACATGCTTCGGAATGGATTCTTATTCACATAATTGAAAGGAATGCGAACAGAGGCCGATTGTTGATCAAAAGAAACCACTTTTAAACCACTGATAAAGGCCATTGGAAGGTTTTTGATGAAAAACATTTTCAACCGCCATGGCGATTTTACTAATTGTACTATGAAATTCTCCTTTTCCATGTTTAGAATTTATAGCTATTCAGTTCAATTAGCTTATCAGCTACCATTCGGCGGGCTTCTTTGACGTTCACATTGGCTACTTTTGTGAAACGTTTCATGCCCATAAGCATGGCTTGTTGTTCGTCTTTTTCGGCAAATGAGTTGATGGCGTCGATGCCGTATTTGTTGATTTTATAGGCAGCATCGTACATCAGTACATCCAACATTGCTTTTTGTAAACTCACAAAAGCAGCCCCATGGATCGATTCTAATTTTTCGATTCTCAGCATCATTGATTCAGCAGCATAGGTTTGAATTACCATATCAGCCACATTCATCATAATCTCTTGTTCGTCAGCAAAATTTTGGGCAAATTTCTGAACGGCAGCGCCTGCAACCATCAGTATCGATTTTTTGAAATTTACAATGAGCTTACGTTTCACTTCAAAATAATCAGTTGAAGTACTTCCAAATTCAGGAATTCCCATTAGTTCTTTAGCAACTGCCATTGCTGGAGTTAGCAAATCAAATTCTCCTTTCATGGCTCGTTTTAGCAATTCGCCTACGATAACCATGCGATTTATTTCGTTGGTACCTTCAAAAATTCGGTTGATTCTACTATCGCGATAGGCTCTTTCAACGGGTGTTTCTGCAGAATATCCCATTCCTCCATAAATTTGGACTGCTTCATCTACTACAAAATCAAGCACTTCAGATCCATAAACCTTTGCAATCGAGGCTTCGATTGCATATTGACGCATGCCTTCAACGGTAGCTTTACCTTTGTCCATTCCTTGCTGAATGTATTCTTGTATAGCGTCTTCAATATTTTGACTTGCTCTATAAGTTAATGATTCAGAGGCATAAGTGCGAATGACCATGTCTCCTAATTTGGATTTTATGGCTGGAAAATTAGCGATAAATTGGCCGAATTGCTTGCGTTCATTGGCATAATTTACAGCAACTCCAATGGTTGCTTTGCTGGCGCCAATGGTTGCACCGCTTAGTTTGATCCGTCCAAGATTTAGGATGTTTAAGGCAATTTTAAAACCTTCATTTCTTTCTCCCAATAGATTTTCGGCCGGAACTTTTACGTTGTCTAAATATATTTGAACGGTGGAACTTCCTTTGATGCCCATTTTCTCTTCGTCGGCGCCAGCGCTTACACCTTCCCATGCAGATTCAACGATAAAAGCGCTGAGGTTTTTATCTTTCTCAATTTTTGCAAAAACAATCAGTAAATCTGCAACGCCACCATTGGTAATCCATATTTTCACCCCATTCAAAAGGTAATGGCTACTGTCGTCGCTTAATTTGGCATTTGCTTTTCCAGAATTGGCATCGGAGCCAGAATCGGCTTCTGTTAAACAATACGAGCCAATGTATTCACCTGTGGCAAGTTTGGGCAGATATTTTGCTTTTTGAGCTTCGTTTCCGTAATATAAAATTGGAAGCGTTCCAATTCCAGTATGGGCTGAATAGGCTACGGCAAAGCTATAACCTTTTCCCATTTCTTCGGTAGTGAGCATACTCGTAACGAAATTTTGGCCAAAACCATCATATTCTTCTGGTACTGATATTCCTAATAATCCAAGCTCGCCAGCCTCTTTCATGAGTTTAGTCAAAAGGGCACGATCGTGCTCTTCCAGTTGATCCATTTGCGGCACTACTTGTGTTTCGGTAAAAGCACGGCAACTATCGGCCATTAATTTCTGCTCTTCGTTAAATTCTTCGGGAATGAAAATATCTTCGGCTCTGGTTTCTTTGATTAGAAATTCTCCTCCTTTTAAAGTTGATCCTTGATTCATATTGAATGTTTTTTTTAAATGATTTGTATACAATAAATTAACTGATTTTTTATAAGATTTCGATAATTCCAGCCGCACCTTGTCCTGAACCAATGCACATGGTTACCATCCCGTATTTTTTATTTCTACGTTTTAGTTCGTTGATAATCTGTACAGTAAGTTTAGCACCTGTTGCGCCAAGGGGATGCCCTAAAGCGATAGCGCCACCATTTACATTCACTTTTGAAGGGTCTAAGCCTAGGGTTTTAATGACGGCCAGCGATTGGCTTGCAAAGGCTTCGTTTAGTTCAAAAAGGTCAATGTCTGCTATATTCATATTAGCATGTTTTAGCACTTTTGGGATAGCGGCAATTGGACCAACGCCCATTTTATAAGGTTCAACACCGGAAACTTGATAGTCGATTAAGCGGGCAATTGGCGTGAGATTATATTCTTTGAGGGCTTTTTCGGACACTACCAAAACAAAAGCAGCCCCATCAGACATCTGACTAGAATTGCCGGCAGTAGAAAATCCATTGGCTGCAAAGGCAGGTTTAAGCTTCGATAGATTTTCGAGGGTGGTTCCGCGCCTAGGGCCTTCGTCTACTTTAAATTCTGATTCGCGAGTTTTCATTTTGCCATTCTCAAAGTAATTTTCAACTACTTTAATGGGTACAATTTGGCTTTCAAAATATCCAGCATCGATAGCATTCAAAGCTTTTTCAACGCTATGGACAGAAAATTCATCTTGCTCTTGTCGGCCAATATTGTATTCTCGCGAAACCATTTCAGAGGTTAAGCCCATGCTTAGATACCATTTAGGGTGGTTTTTAGCAATTTCAGGATTAGGCACTTGACGCCATCCACCCATTGAAATCATCGACATACTCTCGGCTCCTCCGGCAATTATCATATCAGCAATTCCTGCGGTAATTTTTGCAGAAGCGATGGCGATAGATTCTAAACCTGAGGCACAATATCGATTAATAGTTGAGCCAGGTACTTCCACATTATCCATGCTCATTAAGGAGAGCATGCGTCCCATATTGAAGCCGGTTTCTGCTTCCGGAAAAGCATTACCCACCACAATATCATCAATTTTTGTTTGGTCTATTTGAGGAAAATCATTCATCAAACGGTGAATCACTTGGGCTGCAATATCATCAGGACGAACAAATCGGAAACTTCCTCTGGGGGCTTTTGCAATGGCTGAACGATAACCACCTACTATATATGCATTCATTGTTTTTAGTTTAAAAGATTAATACGGTTTGTTAATTTCTAAGGATTTTGCCGCTGCTAATTAAGCTTTGTATCCTTTCTAAAGTTTTGCGTTGCATCGCTAATTCCATAAATGCTTTTCTCTCTAGGTCAAGAAGATACTGTTCAGAAACCTCCGTTAATGGAATGGAAATAGGACCGCCAGCCATTACATAGCCTAATTTTTCGGCAATCAATTGATCGTGTTCAGACATATAATTAGCGGTAGTGAAACCGTCGGCTCCCACATAGACCAGTCCGAGTGCTTCATTGCCTAGCACTTTTATATTGTTGCGAGGTGCCGGTTGAGTATAGCCTTTTTCAACCATTCGCAAGGCTACTTTTTTGGCGTATGCTAAATGATGGGCACGGCTCACCACAACCTCGTCGATACCTGGCCGCAGGTATCCTAAATCAAAGGCTTCGTAAGCGGATGTGGATACTTTAGCTTGTCCAATACTCAAATAACGATTCAAAAAAGCATTGCTTCTTGGATCACCTTCTTTGAGTTCATCACCCAGTCGAAGGGCAAATTCTTTTGTTCCTCCGCCACCTGGTATTAATCCAACGCCAAACTCAACCAAACCCATGTACAATTCGGCATGGGCAACCACTTTATCGCTATGCATGCAGAGTTCACAACCGCCGCCTAAGGCCATACCATGTGGCGCTGCAATAACCGGTATTGAAGAGTAGCGCATCCGCATCATGGTTTTTTGAAACCATTGTACAGCCATGTCTAGTTCTTCGTATTCTTGTTCGATGGCGAGCATATAAATCATTCCAACATTGGCACCTGCCGAAAAATGTTCTCCTTCATTAGAAACAATCAGGGCATCATAGTCAGCTTCTGCAATATCGAGGGCTTTATTTAGACCTTCCAGCACACCTTGGCCAATGGTGTTCATTTTAGTATGAAATTCAATATTCAGAACGCCATCTCCTAAATCGAAAAGGGTAGTGTCACTGTTTTGCCATATTACATGAGTACTGCGCAGGGTTTCGAGCGACAATTTATCTTGTTGCCCTGGAATTTCAAGGTAGGATTTGCTTGGAATATCATAGCAGTATTTTATGCCTTCTTTGATTTGATAGAATGATTGGATTCCAGATTCTAACATTTCCATAACCCATGGCGCAGGATTCTTGCCTGCTTCGATCATCTCAGTTACGGTTTGTTTCACATCCACGGCATCCCAAGTTTCAAAAGGACCTAATTTCCAGCCAAAACCTGCATTCATGGCACTATCAACCTTATAAATATCTTGGGTTATTTCAGGGATTCGGTTGCTTACAAACTGAAACAAACTATAGAATGAAGCGCGATAAAATTCACCAGCTTTACCTTTGTCGGCCAATAGAATTGGCATTCTCTTTCGCAAATCATCAATGTCTTTTGTTTTTTCAAAAACGCTGAATCGAACCTTGTCGCTTTCTTCGTATTCCATGGTTTCCAAATTCAATGATTTGAAAACTTTCTTTCCGTCTATTTCTTCTTTTTTAAAGAATCCTTGTTTTGTTTTAGAACCCAACCATTTGTTATCCAGCATTTTCTGTAAATAATCAGGAATTGCAAACAAAGCATTTGCTTCGTCATTAGTTTTCTCTTTGATATTATTAGCCACATGAACCAGCGTGTCAAGGCCAACAATATCGGCGGTGCGGAAAGTGGCAGATTTGGCTCGGCCAATCACTGGCCCGGTGAGTTTATCTATTTCGGGGATGCTTAAGCCGAGTTTTTTTACATTATTGAACAATTCCATAATGGAGTAAGTTCCCACTCTGTTAGCAATAAAGGCAGGGCTGTCTTTTGCCAATACGGCTGTTTTTCCTAAATATTTTTCGGCATAATCACTGAGGAAATCAATTACTTGTGCTTCAGTTTTTGAACTAGGAATTATTTCGAATAGCTGAAGATAGCGAGGGGGATTGAAAAAGTGGGTGCCACAGAAGTGACGGTTGAAATCCTCAGAACGGCCTTCGGTCATCGCTTCAATTGAAATGCCTGAAGTATTGGTGGTGATTAGGGTGCCAGGTTTTCGTAAGCGGTCAACTTTTTCGAGTACTTGTTGCTTAATATCAAGGCGCTCAATGACGACTTCAATAATCCAGTCGTAGTCTTTGATAAGATATAAATGATCCTCAAAATTTCCTGTCTTGATGCGATTGGCAAAAGCCGCACTATAAATAGGAGATGGTTTTGACTTTAAGGCGGCAGATAGTGCATCATTTACAATGCGGTTTCGTACCTGTGGACTCTTCATATTCAATCCTTGTGACTCTTCTTGCTTGCTTAACTCCCGCGGTAGGATGTCTAATAATAAGACTTCGGCACCGATATTGGCAAAATGACAAGCAATTCCTGAACCCATAACGCCAGATCCTAGGATGGCTACTTTTCTAATTCTTCGCTTCATTTGATTGGTTGTTTTAGATTTTTTTATTGATTATTTTTCCTTCTTTGTTGTTCTATTAATTCAATTTCCACATGTTTGCGAATAATTTCTGATACCTTATTGTAGGTTTTCAACTCCTCTATGGTGATTTCATCTATCACTTTCTGGTTAAATGAAACAACCAGTTCTTTTATTTTTTTTCGCAATTTGCTCCCTTTTTCAGTTAAGTGAATTAGGGTTACGCGGCGATCTGTTTGATTTGAATCTCTGTAAATCAATCCACTAGCTTCCATTGATTTTAATAATCGCGTTAAACTGGAACTTCCCATTCCCATAATCGGGGCGATACTGGTTGATGGAATTCCTTCGCGAGGAATGATAATTAAGACATAGCCCACGCCTTGCGTAATTTCATGGTCTTGAACCAATAAATTATACATTCTCATCATCGAGAATAGGGTAGATCTTAATTGGTAATCGAATGTTTCTGTGATATTCATTGTTTAATAATTTACTGTGCATGCATTGCAAATATAGGATAAAATACTGTGCATGTAAAGTAAATTTGTAAAAATTTAATTGCTAATTGATTAACAATTAATAAAATACGGGACAAAGTATTGCAAATAAAGGAAAAAACCTTCTTTAAGAAAAAACTATTATGGTCATTTTTGTGATAAATAAGCGCTAAAAAGTCTCAAAAAGGTCTTATTTAAGTCTTAAAATAGCCTCCTCAACTGACTCGATTGGGAGCTGGCAAGCGTGATTTTCGCAAATGTAGAGCAAAGTTTTTTCCGCAACGAAGCGGTTTTTGAGAAGTGAAAGTTTGGAAGGTTCTCTGCTGCCCGCAATCACCAAAAGTGGAAAGTAATTGCGGTTTAGCTGGTTTAATAATTCAATGGAATCCTTACCAACAATAGCTATTTCGGTTTGTGGTTGAAGGTCTGAGAGCATTACAAAAGCCCAATTGGCATAGGCTGATGGGTGACTTTCTAATTGACTTATGATATTTTGGAGCATCTGTCTAGCAATTTGCTGGTAATCATCGCGTTCGAGTAATCGCCCAAGGAGCATCAGATTTTTGGACATGGTCGAATTTGAAGAGGGGATTACATTGTCTTGTATTTCGATGTTGCGATGCGCTAAATGACTTTGTCCCGTTTGCGAAAAATAAAACATCCCATTTGTTTCATGATAGAAGAGTTCAATCACTTTTGAGAGATAAGCATGTGCAGTTTCTAAATATTTTTCATTAAAACTAAGTTGATAGATTTTTAGCAAAGCCTCAATTACAAAGGCATAATCATCTAAATAGGCTTCTATTTTGGCTTGTTGATTATTGTAAGTATGGTATAAAGTTGTATTACCTCTGTCCATAATTTTCAAGAGTTGTTGGAGGCTGTGTTCCGCAATTTGGTAATAATCGCTTGTCCCTATTGCTTTGTATGCATCCAGATAAGCATTGATCATCAGTGCGTTCCAAGCTACTAACTGCTTATCGTCTAATGCTGGGCGAATTCGCTTGGTGCGTATTTCGAGTAGTTGTGATTTCCATCGGCTAATCTTTGCTTGTAATTCAGAGTACGAAAGGCCATGCTTTTGAGCGATTTCATCTTCCTGTTCGCTACGCATTAAAATGTAAAAATCTTGTTCCCAGAAACCAATTTCATTCATTTGAAAGTAATCTTTGAAGATTACCGCATCACCTTTTAAGAGCTTGTCAATTTCTGAGAGAGTCCAAAGATAAAAAAGGCCTTCGTGCCCAGCAGAATCAGCGTCAAGAGCCGAGTAAAAAAGGCCTTCTGGCGAGGTCATTTCGCGTTGGATAAAGGCAAGCGATTCTTCAACGATGGTTTTGTACACAGGATTTTGATATTGTTGAAAAGCATGTGCATACAAACTTATTAATTGTGCATTATCATACAGCATTTTTTCAAAATGAGGAACTTTCCAGCTTAAATCGGTGGAATAGCGGGCAAAACCTCCTCCAATTTGGTCGTACAAACCGCCAAAAGCCATTTTCCGCAGAGTCAATTGCACAAAGTCATGGCTAGCTTGATGGTTAAATTGTTGCGCATAAGCCAACAGAAATTCATAATTATTAGGGAGGGGGAATTTAGGTGCACGATTTGGTCCACCTTCTTTCATATCCCATATTCGCTGCCAATTGTTGACTATTGCATGTAAATCTTCATGGCTGTATTGCAAATTAGATTGGTCTTTAACAATTCGATTATTATCGGCGATTCCACTTTCTATGCGCTCCGCAAATTCTATAATTTTCGGTAAATCATGTTGATACAGTTCCTTAATTTGATCTAAAACGCTCATCCATTGGTTCTTTTTGAAATAGGTGCCACCAAAAAATGGGCGGCCATCTGGCAAAGCAAAACAGTTGAGCGGCCATCCACCAGAACCTGAAATTAGGTGCAAAGCATTCATAAACAAGCTGTCTACATCTGGATGCTCTTCGCGATCTACTTTAATGCACACAAAATGTTGATTCATTAGATTGGCTACTTCGATATTTTCAAAGCTTTCATGTTCCATCACATGACACCAATGGCAACTCGAATAGCCAATACTTACAATAAGAGGTTTGTTTTCATTTTTTGCTTTTTGCAAGGCTTTTTCTCCCCAAGGCATCCATTGCACTGGATTGTGTGCATGTTGTAACAGATAGGGACTGGTTTCTTTAGCTAAATCGTTGGTATATTGAGGCATAGATAAATCGGAATTAGGATTGTTTTAAAAGACAAATTTGAGCAATTTTGAGCATGATAATTTTGATAATTATCAGCTTTAATCATTTTGTCGATAAAATAAAGAATTAATCAAAGGGAACTTATAAAATGCTGGTTTGTATTTTATTACAACCGAAGTCTACAAAAGCGATTTTTATCTTTATAATCTTTAATAATTTCAATTTCGCTAAAATTATCTTTCAACAAATCAATAAGTTGATTCGATAAAAACTCATTGATCTCAAACCAAAGTTGGCCGTTTTTCTTTAGTTTACAGTTTGCGAAAGCGGCAATCATTCGATAGAAAATTAGGGGATCCTTGTCAGAAACAAAAAGGGCTAAGGCCGGTTCGTACTCAAGTACATTTTTGTGCATCCATTTTTTCTCTGATTCTTGAACATAAGGTGGATTACTGACAATCAGATCAAAATCGCCGGGGATATTATCCCATTGACTGTCATCTAAAATGTCGATTTGCTGAAAATTCACCCTTGAAAGTAATTTTTGGGCGTTATGCTTGGCTATTGCTAGGGCTTCCGACGAAATGTCAATTGCAGACACTTCGGCTTTAGTAAGTTTCTGCAAGGCAATAGCAATACAACCAGATCCAGTGCCTATATCGAGGATTCTGCTGCTACTGCTTAGATTATAATTTTGATTGGCAATCAATTGCACAAGTTCTTCGGTTTCGGGACGCGGAATTAGCACCTGCTCATTTAGTTCAAATTCCCAATCCAGGAATTCGGTACTACCCAAAATATATTGCAGGGGTTTGTGCTGCAGCAGGGCTTTAACAGCGAAATGGATGCTTAGCAATTGTGATTCGCTAATTCTGTTGTCGAGCATTAGGCTGATTTCGCCTCGTGGTATTTGAATGTAATGTGCAATAATAGTGTTGAGGTAAGCAACAGATTCTTGCGCAGAAAATTCCACGTTAAGCAATTGACGGTAGTGCGATTGCACCGCTTTGATTTGGTTACTCGAAACTTTCAATGGAATGGTTTTTTCAAAAGATTTATCTGAAATGTATTTTATGATAATCGGAATAACCAAAATTTTGGTCTTGCTTTAACACAAGAATTTTATTCGCCATCACCCAAAATATTTCTAGTTTATGTTGTTTAAGAAAGTCTTGTGCCGATTTTTTTTGTTCCACCGCATCCACTATTACGAGCAAGAAATTAAAATTATGGGCTTTTAGCCATTGAATGGCTTGTTCGTCGTCGTCGATAGCATTTGAAAGGGCTGCAAAATGATTGTATCCATGCTGCATAAGCCATTTGAAGGCGTCAACATCCAAATACAAGGAAGAAACAAAGGCGGCTAGTTCTTGATATCCGTTGTTGAGAAGCCAAAGATGAAACTTTGTATCTCCTTTTATGGCTTCGATGGTTGCCAACAATATTTTTGTTGGGTAATCATACAATTCAATTCGTCGGCCTGTTACCACTTTATTCAATTTTTTCTGGTTTGATGCTGCGAAGATAGAAATTTTTGGTAAAGACTAATGATTAGCTGGAAAAAGGGGGTATTAATGATTTTGAAAAATGGATTGTTTATTCAACTCTTTTTATTTTATTCCGTTCTAAATCAAAAACTTCCAATTGTTCAATTCGGTTATCATGCACAAAAAAGCGCATAGCAGTAATATGGTTATGAAAACCACTGATGCCAGCGGCGCCTGGATTTAGATGCAAGACTTGGTATTTTTGGTCGAAAATTACCTTTAGAATATGGGAATGTCCAGCGATAAATAATTGAGGGTGATGAAGTGCTAATAATTTTCTGATTTTGGATTCATATTTTCCGGGATATCCTCCGATATGGGTGATTAGCACTTTGGTATTTTCGCAGTCAAAAAGGAGGTTTTCGGGCATTTCTGGGTGGAAATTACAGCCGTCGATATTTCCGTAAACACCTCTCACAATTGGACTTATCAATTTCAATTGATTCAGCACATTGAGGCTGCCCCAATCGCCTGCATGCCATATCTGATTGCTCGCTTGCAGAAAATCAATAATTTCGGGTAAAAGCACTGAGTGGGTATCGCTCAGTAGTCCAATTTTAGTCATTACTAATTGGTTTTAAGCCCATTATAGCCGCTTTCTCAATCATAAATTGAAATGCGGCTGCGTATTCATTTTCAACCAGTCCATCAAGTATAGCTTCGCGAATTTGGTTTTTAAGAACCCCAACTTGATAGGAAGGACTGAGTTCAAAAGTGTTCATAATTATTTCCCCTGTGATAATTGGCTGCCAATTTCTAAGTTTATCTTTCTCTTCAATTTCAATGAGTTTAACCTTTACGATTTCGAAGTTTCGATGATATCGTTTAACTTTTGCTTCGTTTTTTGAAGTAATATCAGCATGGCAAAGGGTCATTAAATCATCAACATCTTCTCCAGCTTCAAAGAGTAAACGGCGGACAGCGGAATCGGTAACATGATTTTCAACGAGGGCGATTGGTCGCAAATGCATCATGACTAGTTTTTGCACATAGCGCATTTTTTCATTCATGGGTAATTTCATCCGTTTGAAAATTGAAGCAACCATTTTAGCGCCTACAACTTCGTGGCCATGAAAAGTCCAACCAATTTCGGGGAAGAATTTTTTAGTAGACGCTTTGCCAATATCGTGAAGTATGGCAGCCCATCGCAGATATAGATTTTGTGTTTGTAAACTAATGTTATCCAGCACTTCAAGGGTGTGGTAGAAGTTGTCTTTATGGGATTTGCCATCAATAGTATGCTTTCCCTTTAAGTCTAATAGTTCAGGGAAAATCAGGGGTAAAAGTCCACTTTTATCAAGCAAGATAAAGCCAATGGAGGGCTTATCAGACATGATAATTTTATTTAATTCAATCGCGATGCGTTCCATGCTGATGATATGAATCCGATCTTTGTTTTGTTGAATGGCGTTAAAAGTTTCGGCTTCGATATTGAAATTTAATTGGGTAGCAAAACGAATGGCTCGCATAATGCGCAAAGGGTCATCTGAGAAAGTAATATTTGGATCTAAAGGGGTTCGAATCAGCCGCTTGTTTAAATCGAGTAGGCCACCAAAAGGATCAATAATGCCAGCTTGATTTGACTGACAAAGCTCAATAGCCATGGCGTTGATGGTAAAATCTCTTCGGTTTTGGTCATCTTCGATGGTACCATTTTCGACGATAGGATTGCGGCTATTGCTACGGTATGATTCTTTTCTGGCGCCAACAAATTCTAATTCTATTTCGGTATTGTCTTCAGTGATTTTAATCATGGCGGTGCCAAAACTTTTAAAAATAGCAAGTTTGGCATGGAGGCGATGAGCGACTTTCTCGGCTAGGAGTATGCCCGAGCCTTCCACTACAAAGTCTAAATCGGTCGAAGGACGATGCAATAACAAATCACGCACCCATCCACCAATTATAAAAACTCTAATATTCAGTAGTTTAGCTTCTTGGTGGATTACTTGGATGTAATCCTTCTTCATTAATTGCGCTATAGTGTCGTTTAACTCCATTTAGCTGCAAATGTATAATAATTGAGGTTTGTGCGCAATGAATAAAATTTGCCCAAATTGATTCGGCATCTCTAAGTCATTCAGGGCAATTTTGGAAAATGATATCAAATGATGATAGTATACACCCAAAGTCATTGAGGAACATGCTTGTGAATGAAGAATAGTAGCCGTTTGTGGGTTTTATCCAAGTTATCTAATCTAGAATTGAAGCTGGTAATATTGAGTTTACGACTGAATTGGCAATTGTTTTTTATACAATATTGTTTAAGTGCATTTTTTATTTGTTTTCCGACCACTACATTTAAGTGCAAAAAAAACATGCGTTCTTTTTACCGATTCATTTCTTTTAGCTTTAGTATAAATTGCTCAAATCGTGTCTGGATTTCACCCTTAAAGTTTTGGTCATTCATGTGGGTTTTCATAAAAGCGTCAGAGTCTTCTTTCTTATCGTCGGGCAGGACCGGACCAGACCTATGGGAAATGACTGGCAAAGAATACATTTATCTTTCAATATCAGTGTTGTCCGATAAAAAAACTACTAAATTGCCGAAATGGACTAAATATAATTTTTAACGGACAATAGTGTTTCAATATATTTTCTAGTTCTTTGAAAACCAAACCGTATCCGAACTTTTCATCTTTCTTGGCATCAGTACTACCGCAGCAAGTAACGAAAATCAATTTATTTATTTGACTGAAATACTTATGAACGAAACTATGCAGTGGTGGATGAATTTACCCATCCAAATTGGGCCAAACAAGATTAGGCGGTCATATTCTTGAATATTGTGCTTGAGTGGCTTAATGCCCAAATGAATATTCATTAGAAACAGTATAAAAACATCCAGTCTTGGCTTGATTTCTTCTATTTCGCAGGATAGGCTTTTGGATATTTTTTCAGCTAAATATTTATTACTCCCTTTTCTTGAATAATATGCTACTATGGTTTTCATGTTTATTTTATTGAAACTTAAGTTCGTAATTTTTTTTCTTCTGTGGTAATATTGCCACAAAAATTATTAGCATTACTAGGCTTGAATACAGAGTCTAAATAATGATTAATAAGTTGAATTTCAGTTTTTTTAGTATAACAAAAATAATTCAGGCATAGCCAAAGCAAATAGCAAAAGTGCAATTGGCAATGTTTTGAAAATTTGATTTTGTTTCACAATAGATTCAGATTATTACTATCTATTAAGTCAATATTTCGTATTGTTTTTTTATTGCATTGCACACCACTACTTAATTTTATAGGTCAATTTCATGGTTATAGAAGCGATTTTCTCTCTCGAACTGGTGTTAAAAGCGCCGCCCCATGAATACTCTTCTTCCGAATTGCGACCGGTAATTTGGAATACGCCCATTTGTGCGTCGTTCAGTCTTTCCACTTCAGACTTCGACATTTCTGCAATGGTTTCAGCTCTGAGTCGTGCATCTTGGGTAGCTTTGGAGATGAGTTCAATTTTTAGATCTTCCAATTTTGTATAGTAATAGCGAGGCGGCTCGGAGTAGAAACGGATTCCATCGTTAAGTAATTCAGTTATTTTACGGGATACTTTTTCAATTTTGTCAATTTCTTTGGAGGTGATTTGCAGGGATTGTCTTAAAATATACCCTTCGAATACAGTGCCCATAAATTTTCCGTCAGAGGTATATTTTCCTTGGTTATTTTCGCTTGTTTCAACGGCTGAAAAAACAATTTCACTGCTGTTAACGCCATTCTTTTTAAGATAGCTTTCGATGGCTTTTTTGTTGATTTCAAGTTGTGCGTATGCTTCTTTAATGTCCATACTTTCTTGAATGAAACTGCCTTCCCAGACTATTAAATCTGAAGAGAAAGATTGTTCTCCCAATCCTGTGACGGAGATTAGACCACGCGCATTAATTTTAGCTTTATAGGCGTTTGCAAGAAAAAAGGCGGCGATAATAATGGCTAATGAAAATAATATAGCACTCAGGTTCTTTTTCATGTTTGGCTAGTTTATTTGGGTTGTTTTGAAATGTGTAATTTTATTAATTGATATTCAATGATTTAATGTATATACTATGAATTTATGTGAATGATTTACAGCTATTTTAAAAGCGTAAAATTATACTTTTTTTCGGAAAGCTGATATTATTTTTCTTCGATAAAATGCCTAAATGATTTAAAATTCTGTCTGCATTTTGAACGCTTTCAACTGATTGGTGGTATGGCAAGTAGGGGGGGCAGAGCAGTATCCTGTCTGCTGACACGATAGTTTGATCGGGCTGCAACGATTGAATAACCTACTGAACCAGCAATTTTTTATACCGCGTGTGCCCTGCATGAGTAGCTCACACTCACTCCAAAGCTTTAGAAAAAAAGTCAAAAATGCAAATTTCAATATTCTAGGATATGGCTTTGTACCTACCTATGTGAAAGGTGAAAAAGGCAAATATCAGTTAGTAGTAACAGGAAAACGTTGGAAAGCTTTGAGGATGAAACTAAAAGAGATTACCCGAAAGACAAGCCCAATGAGCTTTGATGAGCGCATAACGAAACTCAATCAGTTAACTCGGGGATGGATAAACTACTTCAAGTATGCGAGCATAAACCAAAAACTTGCAGATATTGATGGATGGTTGAGAAACCGTCTTCGATACTGCATTTGGACGGATTGGAAGAAGCCTGAACAGGGCGGAGCGTTAAGAAAATATCCAGTGGATATTTTTAGCGAACGAGCCAGATTGCAGGGCAGGCAAAAGCCTTATCCGATTAGGTGTTCCCCACGGCATGGCGTACGCATGGAGTAGAACCCGAATGGGAGGGTGGGCAGTAGCCCAAAGCCCTATCCTAATTACCACCATCACTTTAGAACGTCTTCGTAAGCGAGGATACGTTTCTATGCTTAGTTTATATCAAGAAGTTTCTGTGAATAACTACAAAAATTCGCTTTTCCCTATGTTTTAAGGAACCGCCCAGTACACTCCTACATTTTAAATATCCTGTGAATATTTAATCGGTAAGGAAGCACGGAGTGCCGCTGAGCGTAGCCGAAAGGCACGGTGGTGTGAGAGGCTCTCCCCGTCAGTCCTTACTGGTGGGGCAGTCTACTCGATTGGGGACTGTGCATTATTTACTCAATTCTCTTGCCTTAATTTTAATAATCTTTCCGTTACGAGTAAAAACAAGGTCTCCGTCTTCCATCTGTTTTTTAATAATCAATCGTTTATATGCCAAATTGATACCTTGTTCAATCTTTGTCCGTAATTCCAAAACTTTATCTTTTGTCATGGCTTTATAATTTGATTATGAATCTCTTGTTGATGAATATTTATATTGTTATCCCTAAATCCCTCTGCAATCAATTTAGTCGGATGTTCTGAATTATCAAAAATCATCCAATAATCAGATATTGGGATATATAACTTTTTTAAATTAATAATCCCAGAATCATATCTACGACGTATTATATTTTCTGGAATATTATGTCCTCCGGAAATCACACGATTTTTCACCCTTTCAATTGCCAATTCAGGAGAACTTAACCAAAAATATACTAAAGTTACAAAATAACCTTTTATCTGAGCATCCTGGATAAATTGTGTATAGGATTTTGTCGCTAAAGTTGTTTCAAATGCAAAATCAACATTTTTATTTATTAACTCTTTAATGCGGCTAAGCATTATTCTACCAGATTCTATAGCGACTTTGTCAGGTTGAAAAGGAGAAAGTCCTTGTGCTATCTCATCTGCATTGACAAATTCTTTACAATTCAGCATTTCTGGCAATACTGTATATGAAGCTGTCGTCTTTCCAGCCCCATTACATCCAGATATTACATAAAGATTTGCCATTGAGTCTTTTTCTTCAAAAAAAATACTTTTATGAATTTACTAGAATTTTTGTTTGCATTGGCTTCAACGTTCCAACGCTAGGCCTTCGTGGCAGTAATTCGTGGTTCGCGTTCTGTCAGCCGATAGAAAACTAAACAAGTGAGGAAGAACAAAAAACCTTGCAGATTTACTGCCATGAGGCTTAGCGTGTGTGTGCCCTGCATGAGCAGCACCCCTCCCCCAAAGCTTTAGAAAAAAGCCAAAAATACAAATTTTTCTTTAGCATCGGTAGTGGGTGAATTTTTCCGGGACAACGTAAATATATGGGGAGAATTACTAAAAAAGAGTAATTTTGTTATATG
>DYSI01000022.1 GCA_020718275.1 Draconibacterium orientale | reverse complement strand
TAATTCTATTTCTGGCTTGCTAAATTTTTTAATAATTCTCTCAACGAGGTCTTCCCAACTCAATAACATTTCAAAATCCTGGATTGAAGAAAAAGAAATCTGAAATTTTAAAGGTCTGGTGTCTGAAACAGTTATTTCAATATGCCATTTTTTGTAAGGGATTGAAATATTGTGAATTTCAAGTTCTTGTCCAGAATTATATTTAATCTTAAATTCTCCATTAAGTGTTTTCGCAATTTCCCTCCACATTTCTCTTTTCGGAAAATTGTCAGTATAACCCAATGTGGGGCCATTAATGATTGTCCGTATTATATTTTCAATCTTTTCTTCCATTACTATAATTGACATTAAAAGTTGTTGACTTTGCCCCAGTTCGTCTTAAAAGTTCCTCCAGATTTCATATTGCTGCTAAATTGTCTGGCAAAAATAGGAATTAAGTCAATTCTGGCTTACGCTAGTTTGTGGTGGAATTATCGAGCTTGGTTTTTTTTTTTTGGGATCCACTAAAAATGCTTTAATGAAGTTGCAATTTCCTGTTGCAATTTGTGTCTTTTCCACAATGAAAAACTCGCTATAAATACATCAATCCACAGAACTGGGCTATCTTCTCCGATGCGCTCCTCTTAGGCTTTGTTTACAAACTCCACCTAGTTGCGATATTGTCCTTTGATGTACTTCACAAGCAATCATTTTATAATTGCAAAGTAAAGATGCTAATAATGAATGATTTAACTAAAATAAATGACCTATTGGCGTTTATTTCTTGTCTTTTTTTGATTTAGTGTTGATTCCAAAGGGAAAATATAATAGACAAACGCTGATTAGGCTAGTCAGAAAAACTATCAAGGATAATATTAAAACTAGGATTCCGTATGTTCCGCTTACAAGTCCAGTGAAATATAGGACTGATAGTACTGCCGCAAAAATGAGGCGCACAATTTTGTCAATTTGACCAATGTTTTGTTTCATAATAGGGTTATATTCATATTAGTAAGAGAAAATACCAATAATTCTAGGGACTCTCCTTGAGAATTACCTAAAATACCTCTTGGCAAAGTTAGATTTTATAATCTCTATTTATGGGTCATCAAAGCTAATAACTATCACAATCTTTTTGACTTACATTATTCCGCCAATGGCATATTTCCAAACATCGAAATCGTAGCTTTCACGCTTTTCGAGCCATTGGTCAAAAACATCTTTTAAGACTTCAGTTAGTTCTTCTAGCGTCAAAAATCGGCTTCGTGGAATTTCTAGTTTATCAGTGTAAGGATCGAATTGATTCATAATGATCTTGAACTCTTCGTGATGGTATGCCTTTGCAATGGCTTTAACTTCTTCAATGCTATGGGCTCGCTTTTTAAGTTCTTCGGCCACGATCATTACGCACTCGGGGGTATAGTCACCAGGCTTCTCCATAATCATGATTAGGGTGCCTAAGTCTGAATTTTCATATCGATCTTCTAAGCTCATAAGTCAAATATTAAGTTTTGATATTTAGCTACTTGAAAGTACTATGATACGATTTTTTTTTGATTTTGATTCAAAAAATATCATTTATTTGAATAATTGTTTTTTAAAACTGTAATTTTATTGAATAAACATTGGGATTATTATGCATTTTAATATTTATCATGTTCTATTATTTAGTCATTTATTTGACCTAAATTTGCTGAATTGCTGTTTTCATTTACCTCTCAGTATTAGTAATTATGGAAATGGCTTTTCCTAGATTTTTGGTTTAACTAAATATCTAAAAATATAAAAAACATGAAGGATCTTATTGAACAATTAAAATGGCGTTATGCGGTAAAAAAATTTGATTCCACCAAGATTTTATCCGAAACGCAAGTTGAAAAACTAAAGCATGCATTGAGTTTAACGGCTTCTTCGATGGGATTACAACCTTATAAGATTATGGTAATCAGTGATCAAGCAACTAAGGAGCTGCTACTACCTTTGTCTTATAATCAGGCTCAAATTACAACTGCTTCGCACCTTTTTCTATTTTGTGCCATTGAATCCATTGACGAAGCGTATGCTGATCAATTTATCCAATTAACTGCTGCTACTAGGCAACTTGAGCTAGAGGCTTTAGGCGGACTATCATCTATGATTAAAGGCTTTGTTACCAATTACACAAACGAGCAGAAACAAGCCTGGGCTGCAAAACAAACTTATATTGCCTTAGGTAACTTACTTACTGTATGTGCTTTAGATGAAATTGATGCATGTCCGATGGAAGGTTTTGATGCTAATCGATTTGCCCAATTACTTGATCTTGAAGAGAAAGGATTGAAACCTTTGGTTTTATGTGCTACTGGATATAGGAGTCAAGAAGACGATTATCAGCATTATAAAAAAGTTCGTAAACAAGATTTATTTGACCTCTAGGCTTATGCAAGTTTTACTGATTAATGGACACGAAGTCTGGCCAAAATCTCAAGGACGACTAAATCAAACTTTGTTTGAATTTGCGCAATCCTTCTTTGAATCAAGGAATCACACGCTCGCGCTAAGTCAGGTGCGATTGCCTTATAAGCTTGAAGAAGAAGTTAATAAGTTCCTACAGGCAGATTTGATAATCTATTTTACGCCCGTTTATTGGATGGATATCCCTGCTAGTTTTAAACACTATTTGGATCGTGTTTATTCTGGTGGTCGAGGAAAAATATATCTCCATGATGGGCGTCAAGATGGTGGGCAGTATGGAACTGCTGGATTACTCCAAGCCAAATATTCTTTAGTGACCACTTGGAACGCTCCCTCCGAAGCGCTCAATAATCCCAATGCTTATCTCTTTGGTGATAAATCTGTTGACGATGTTTTTTTTCACTTTCATAGTGCGCAAAAATTTATAGGGCTGACAAAAGCTCCTACTTTTACTTTGCACGACGTGACTAAGAATCCAACAATTGACTTGTATTTGCAACAATTTGAAAATCATTTACTACAAATTTTAGATTACTAACTATGTTCTATATTACTAGAAGAGAACGATTTAGCGCTGCACATAAGTTGTGGAATCAATCGCTTTCGCCATCCGAAAACGAAGCCATTTTTGATAAATGTGCGCTGCTTAATTATCATGGACACAATTACGAACTCTTTGTTACGGTGAAGGGTTCTATCGATCCAATCTCCGGTTATGTGATGGATACTAAATTGTTGAAGAAAATTATTAATGACGCCATCATTGCTAAAGTTGATCATCGGAATCTAAATGTGGATGTCGACTTTTTAAATGGCGTTAATACTACTTCCGAAAACTTACTTTTCTGTTTCTGGAATGAACTGAAGCCATTGATTGATAACGACATGAGAAAATTGTATAAATTGCAGCTTTTTGAAACGGAGAATAATATTGCCGAATACTACGGCGAATAATTAGATAGATCAGTTTATTTGATATGAGCCGCATAAATTGTAAAACCAATTTTTAAAATTAAAACGCTTAATCTAATATGTATCTGACTAAAAACGAAAATTTAAAACGCTTACCACTGCATTTGCATAAATATGTAGTGAATCAAAATTACGCTAATTATACTCCCGAAGACCACGCAGTATGGCGTTATATGATGCGAATTAGTTTTGACTTTTTAGCCGAAAATGCTCATCAATCATTTGTCGAAGGGCTTAAGCAAACAGGGATTTGCTTTGAAAAAATTCCCAATATCGATGAAATCAATTCTATTTTAGAAAAGATTGGCTGGGCTGCTGTCTGTGTTGATGGCTTTATTCCTCCAACTGTTTTTATGGAATTTCAAGCTTATCATGTATTGGTCATTGCGGCCGACATACGCAGCATTGGCCATATTGAATATACTCCTGCGCCAGATATTTTTCATGAAGCTGCTGGCCATGCCCCGATTATTGCCGATGCCGAATATGCTGAATACCTCCGTCTTTTTGGTGCTATTGGTAGTAAGGCGATCAGTTCTAAACGCGATAATGATTTGTATGAAGCCATTCGCCGACTTTCTATTGTTAAGGAAAATCGCCATTCTACCGCCGAAGAGATTTCTGAAGCCGAATTACAAGTTGTAGAAATACAACGTTATATGGGAGAAATGTCAGAAATGTCAAAAATACGCAATCTGCATTGGTGGACCGTTGAATATGGCCTGATTGGGGAATTTGAAAATCCAAAACTTTATGGCGCTGGTTTATTGTCTTCCATTGGCGAAAGTGTCAACTGTTTGAGCGAGCGAGTTATAAAGCTTCCATATACCATTGAGGCCGCCGATAAATCTTTCGATATTACCACGCAGCAACCGCAGCTTTTTGTTACCCCTAACTTCATTCATTTAACCATTGTCCTTAATGAGTTTGCCGATACCATGGCCTTGCGTCTTGGCGGCGCAAAAAGCGTCCAAAAAGCCATTGATAGTGAAGCGGAAGCTAGTGTTGAACTTTCATCAGGCTTGCAAATTAGTGGCATTTTTACGCGAATGATTTTGGATGAGCAGGGAGAAATTGCCTACCTAAAAACCACTGGACCTAGTATGCTTTGCGAAAGGGAAAGAGTGATGATTGGTCATGGCGTGAATGTACATACAGAGGGCTTCGGTACGCCCATTGGGTTACTAAAAAACATGCAGTCTCCGCTCGAAAATATGAGCTTGCAACATTTGGCGCAAATAGGTATTATTACTGGTCTCTGGGTTCGCTTGGATTTTCAATCAGGAGTTTGTGTGGAAGGTAAACTTAAATATATTCGCAAAAATAAATACGGCAAGGTGTTGCTGATGACTTTTGTTGATTGTACTGTGCGATTTAATGACGAGATTTTGTTTCAGCCAGAATGGGGAGTTTACGATATGGCTGTTGGTAAGCAAGTTACTAGTGTTTTCGCAGGGCTAGCAGATAAAAATGAGGCTGAAGCCCAAACCTATGTCTCGGATACTTTCACACAACATGCTATGCAGTCGGATGCTCAGTTGATGCGATATTATCAAGAAATTCGAGATTTTAGAATCAAATCTAAAGGTGATTCAAAATTGACCAAACTCTATCAAAAGGTTATGATTGATTACCCTGATAATTGGTTGCTGAGTATCGAAATCTATGAATTGGCCATCCAGTTGAAAATAGCTAAACTAGCAAGTTCCATTAAAACCGATTTGTTGGGTAAAGTGGAACGATTTCCTCAGTTTGCTACTTTGATTTTAAATGGAATACGGATTATTGAAAATCATTAATTTTTCTCGAAAGATGAATATAGTAATTACAGGGGCAAGCAAAGGAATAGGAAAGGCTACTTTGAAAGCATTATTCAAAGAGGGTGGTCATCATATTTTTGCAATTGCTAGGTCTGCTTTTAATTTGCAGCAGCTAAAAAATGAATTGTCGGAATATAATGCTGATTCCGAGATGTTTGGTTTCTCCTTCGATTTGTCGGAAAAGGATTATCTACCACTGATTCGTGAAATAGCTGCTTTTTTTGATTTTGAAAAAGGTCAAAGCGTTGACATCTTAATTAACAATGCTGGATATCTGATTAACAAGAGTTTATTTGATACTTCTATCGATGATTGGGAAAAAACTTTTCGGGTGAATACATACGCAATGCTGAAATTAGCACAATCCCTATTTCCCCATTTTTCAACCGAAAAACTCACTCATATTGTAAATATCGGTAGTATGGGTGGTATTCAAGGTACTCAAAAATTCCCTGGTTTAGGTGCCTACAGCGCTTCTAAAGCGGCCGTTAATAGTCTTACTGAGTCAATGGCGGCAGAGTGGCATCGATACAAAGTGCATTGCAATTGTATAAATCCCGGAAGTGTGCAAACAGAAATGCTAAACGAAGCTTTTCCTGGTTTTGTAGCACCTATTAGTGCGGATGAATTTGGGGAGTTTTTAGCCAATTTTGCTGTGCACCATGGCGCTCTTATGAACGGTAGAATTCTTCAAATTAGTTTGAAAAGCTAATCTTTAGAACCGTCTAAAAAAAATAATTCGGCAGAACTTCAATCAATGAATTTCTGCCGAATTATTTTTTGGGGAATTTACCGCGCTTACTGGACTATAATTTTTCCAGAATGTTTTTGACCTTCTTGTATGATTTCAAAGAGATAATTTCCAGCACTTAAACTTCCGCGTTTTAATAAAATTCCCTCACTCACGACTTGAATGTCAGCTTGAATAAGCTTCCCGCTGGCATCGTACAGATTGAAAGTCAATGCTTTGTTGGTGTTAATATTTATTTTGAACAGCGCTTTTTCGGTCATTGGATTTGGGAAAATATTAACATATTTAGCTTCAATTTCATTCAATCCGTCACTCAAAATACTAATTGTTTGGCAGGAAGTATCTCCAATTCCGTTAAGGTTGGCAGCCGTTAAACAAACTTGATACGTTTGCGTTGCATTAGGATAGGTGAAACTTGGATTTGGTTGACCACTTGTCATGCCGTTGTAACCAAAATGCCAACTCCATGCTAGAGGACTTTGGGTGGATTGATCTGTGAATTGAATAGTAGGATTTTGTGAATCATCGTAAATAAATGCACTTACCGGAGTGGGGAAGGAGTTGATAGTTACATACTTGCAAATAGTGTCGGTACCTATAAGATTTCCAGCAATTAAGCAAACATTAAAAATTCCATTGTGGGTATAGGCATGACTTGGGTTTTGTAAATTGCTCAGCGGACTTCCATCCCCAAAATTCCATGACCAGCTTGTAGCATCGAGTGAAGAATCTTGAAAGCTGATTTGCGGCATGGCCGAATTATTATAGGTAAAATTTGCCGTGGGAAGTCCAAGAAGCCCCGAAGTAATGGCTCTAAAATGAAAATCTGTATTGGTATTAATCGTCCAACCAGACGTACTGTATTTGAAGGATCTGCCTCCTGTTCCTGGCTGGGTAATAGTAGTCCAAACTCCTCCGACCGGAACTGTAAATCCAATAAAAATATCTCCAGTCAGCCCAGTTAAGCTTAGTGAATCTGATCTTAAATCAACCACGGTCATTGGACTGGTATTTTGTAAAGTTGCCCATGGAAATACTTTAAATGGTGTAATTAAATCGGTGCCTGGAACGCCATTGTTATTGGCCCATACGTGGATTAGCATACTGTCATTATCGCGATTTACGTCTATATAATTTCGTAATAAGATCGTTGTTAATTGAACGGGTCCTGCTAAGGTGATGCGAACAGCGGCTCCTCCTCCTACGGCGGTAGAATCTACGAAATTAGTTACGGCATTATCATAACTAATGTAATTTCCTTGAATGTAATGATAAGTTTGGGTGACCACAGCGTTGTGAGCAGGCGCACTATCAATGGCAATGAAGTAGTAATCTACATGAGCACCAGGTTGTTGTGCTGGAATTGGAAAGGTGTAGGTGTTCCCAACTAAAGAGCTATAACTTACGCTGTCTAAACTGCCACCGTCAACGGTATAAAAGCATTTGGTGTAGGACAAACCCGAAATGTCAATAATGCTGGCAATGGCTGGAAAGGTATTCAATGAAGCACTGTAAAAGCTAGGTTCGTTATGCAATATCAAAGGTTCTGAATTGTCGGTTGTGTCTGAATAAATTTCAACGTCATCAATATACATCCCGTCGAAATTTACCGCGCCATCACTGACAAATTTAAATCTAATTTTAACATTAGAATTGCCAACATAGCCACCTAATGAATAACTGAATTTTGTCCAATTGGCTAAGGTATCGTCAAAACTATCGAGCTGTACCCAAGTAGTACCTCCATTGGGTGAAACTTCAAGATACATATAATCAAAACCACCTTCGAGAACGTATTTGGCCCAAAAACTTAAATCGGCATTTAAGGCTGAACTTAAATTTACGCCAGTGGTTAGGGTAGCCATTGATGTAATATTGTCGCTGTAATTACCTGTTGGGCTTTCTGTTAAGGAGTGTGAGGATGAATTAGAACTTACAGTACTTAAACCCCAGCCATTGGTGAGGGTCCAGTTTCCACTGCCTGATTCAAAATTATCGGATAAAAGGTTTGTTTGCGCTTGCAAACCCACCATCATCAGACTCAATAAAAGTGTCAAAATCATTTTCATAGTAGCAAGGTTTTAAGTTGAATAAGATTAAATTATCAGTACTGCTTTCAATAGCAGTTTTTTGATTCTTTTGATTAGGGCAAAGTTAAGGTTTTTATTACAAAAAGTACATTAATGTATCTAATTATAAACATATTTTTTTAACTCAGTTTCTGATATGTAATAATGAATTAATCAACTATTTAAATACAATTATTTGATGAAAAATAAAGACCTGCTTATGGTTTCAACTTCGTGAATCATTAGGTGGATTGTTTTTCAGTCGAAATTAGCTCATGAATTGGCGTGTTTTTTCCAATTGGTCAAATGTTTATATTTGCCGCCAAATTCAAAAACTAGATGATTATTTCACCAAATTCAATCGCTCAGCTTGAGGAGCTTATCAATCAAGCACATAAGATTTGTCTTGTCACTCATTCCAATCCTGATGCCGATACGGTTGGTTCAGCATTGGCTTTTCAAAATATTTTAAATCAAATCGGTAAAGAGGTCATAGTGGTCAACCCAAATAATATTCCTGATTTTTTGCATTGGATGCCTCAACTCGATCAAATATTAATTCACGATATTGAAGGAAAGAAAGTTCAAAGTGCTGTATTACAAGCCGATTTAATTTTTGCAATGGATTTTAATGCTCCGCATCGCGCCGGAAATATTGAACAGTCAATGCTCAATTCTAAAGCTAAAAAGGTTCTGATTGATCACCATCTTTTTCCCGATGAGTCCTATTTTGATCTAATGTTTTCCTTTCCACAAAAGTCAAGTACCAGTGAACTGCTTTTTGATATTCTTCGACTTTCAAATTATAAATCACACATTAACAAGGTCGTGGCTACGCATATTTTTGTTGGACTAATGACCGATACTGGCTCTTTTGCCTATAGTTGCAACGATGCTGAAACTTTCGAGTCCGCTGCCGAATTAATAAGGTATGGTGTGCAAGTTAAAGAAACGCACGATTTAATTTATAATAATTACAGTGTGGAAAGATTGCGCATGTTGGGCTATTGTATTGGGGAGAAATTAAAGGTTTTTCCTGAATCGCATGCGGCTTATATTTCGCTCACTTCGGAGGAGCTTATGCAATATGGCGATTCGGAGGGTTTAACCGAAGGGGTCGTTAATTATGCGCTTTCCATCAAAGGAATTTGCTTTGCTGCCTTGCTTACCGAGAAGAAGGATAAAATTAAAATGTCATTTCGTTCCAAAGGCGACTATTCTGTAAATGCTTTTGCAAGAGAACATTTTGAAGGTGGCGGGCATCTAAATGCGGCAGGAGGTAAGTCGTACTTATCGCTTAGCGAAACCGAGATTAAGCTTGAGAAATTAATTCATTCGCTGTCGATTGTTTGCGATTAATCGACTTGATAAAAATGTTGTTATGAACCGATAATAAGCCTGTTACACTATGAAAAAAATCTCTTTTATCGTATTGGTTTTGCTTGTAATTTTAGGTTTACAATCTTGCAATACGGCCGAAAAACCTAAACAGAAGTCCATACAGAAAGCTGTTTTGGATCGGCAACTCGAACAGATTAATAAGGCTTATATCGAAAAAGAAGATGTGCAAATTGACGATTATCTGAATCGTCGTCATTGGAATTTTGAACGAACTGCCTCTGGATTGCGCTATTTCATTTACCAAAAGGGTTTAGGAAAATCACCTACTAGCGAAAATACAGTGGTTTTGGATTATGAAATTAGTTTGATTAGAGGTGAAGTGATATACAGCAGTAAACAGTTAGGCGAAAAGGTTTTTGTTGTTGATAATTCCGAAGAACCCAGTGGATTGCATGAGGCTGTGAAGATGCTCAAAGTTGGTGATCGTGCCAAATTGGTAATTCCTTCCTACCTTGCGTATGGTCTTTTGGGTGATGACGATAAAATACCGATGAAAGCGACGCTTTTTTATGACGTTTATTTGCGTGAAGTCAAATAGTTGAATTTAATAACAAAATATGACCTCCATTAAACTATTGATTCGTAATAGTTTACCATATTGGCTCATGGCAATATTGGTGGTTTTGGCTTTTTACCAAATTACTTTCTTTCAGTTTACACTTAAATGGGATGTTTTGGATGCGGTATTTCCGTGGAAATATTTAATAGCCGACAGCCTTCAAAATCATATTTTGCCTTTATGGAATCCCTACCAACATGGCGGATATCCCATTCATGCGGATCCTCAAAGTACCGCTTGGTATCCAATTACTTGGTTCATTGGGTATTTTTTTCATTATTCCATCTACACTTTAATGGTTGAATGGTTGCTTCATATTGTCATTGCAGCATGGGGAATGTATCGCCTAGGAATTACGCTCAAATTTAGCCCGCTGGTGGCTATGATTATGGGTTTATCTTATTCAATGAGTGGTTTTTTTGTTGGTAATGCTCAGCATATCAATTGGTTAATTGCCGCAGCATGGATTCCTTTTTTGATTCACGCTTATCTTTTGATGTGGCAAAATAGAAAGTGGAAATCGGCATTTGGCTTTTCATTGTATGCTTTTATGCTGATTAGCGGTGCTTATCCTGCCTTTGGAATGATTTTGCTTTACCTGCTGTTGATCTTATTTATTTATTTCGTAATTACAATTTATCGCAATGAAAATAAAGCCGCCCTTTTTCATTTTGTACGATTAAATCTGCTGGCCTTTGTTTTTACGCTCTTAAATGGAGCGGTAGTTTTGGTATCGGTTTTCCAATTAATGCCTTTTTTGCAACGATCGGGTGGAATTGCACTTCGCGATGCTCTTTTTGGTCCATTTTCATTCACCTCTTGGAAATCATTCATCCTTCCGTTTACTACCGTAAACCACGATATGTCAGCCTTTAATACAGATATTTCCATGACAAATGGTTATTTTGGACTGATATTGTTTGCTTTTTTGATGGTTGCTTTTTTTCAAAAGAAAAATTTCCTGATGTGGATTTTTTTGCTTTTTGGTCTACTAAACTTGCTCGTGTCGCTTGGAGATAGCTTGCCCTTGCGAACTTTTTTTTATCACTATATTCCTTTTTTCAACCTATTTCGATTTCCGGCCTTGCTAAGAATTTTTTCTATTTTTACCTTTATCATAATTGGTGCTGATGCGCTTAACCAATATCTTGCAAATCCGAATCCTACCTTGTTGAAATGGATTTTTGGTCTTCTTTTAGCGATTTTATTAACAGTGGGCTTAGTTTCCTCTTCTTTTCAAATCCCTAATCTTTATAATTCAACCCAATGGAAAAGTCTTTTTCATTATTCAATGGAGTCTGATATATTGCAACAGCTTTATTTTCAGTTATTTATTCAGATTATTGCTTTAGGGTTATTCTTTTTAATACTTCGATTAAAGCAAGATACGAAATGGAAATCAGCGGCTTTGTTGCTGCTAGTTTTTGTGGATTTGGGGCTTGCAACCCAATTAAATGCCCCATATACGGTTTATGATGAGCATAGAAATCCTCGGGATACTTATTCCGAAATGCGCCAATTGCCGATTGGATTTCCTTTGCAGAATGATAAAATTTTGTTGCATCAAACGGATGAAATGACTCCTCATTTTGGCTGTATTTGGCGAAATGTAAACACTTTTAGAAAGCAAATTGCTCCTGATGGCTATAATCCTTTGATGCTCAAAGACTATGTTTTTTTGCAAGACTCGCTTCCCTGGCTTCTTCGTAATAGCAATAGGCATACAGTGGCTTTTTTTGCTGATAATATTTCGCTGGTGAAGGATTTAAAAGGCATGAATTTACAAGATTCAAATATGATTTTTGTAATAGGAAATAAGTCGATTGACAAGCTATCAATTAGCCCTTTAACTACGGAGGATCAGCTTGAAAATACGCTATTTATCCCAAATGAAATAAGGTTTAAAACACAAACGAGCGTCGATCGATTATTGGTTTTGCAGCAGAATTATTATATGGGTTGGCAAATCGAAATTGACACCAAAAAAACAGATTTAATTAATGTTAATCAATCGTTTATGGGGGTAATTGTTCCATCAGGAACTCATCTTGTGAAGTTTATTTACAAACCAGTATGGGTGATCATTGCTTTTGTAGTTTCTATTATTTCTTTGATGTTCACCGTGATATTCGTATTATGGTCGAATGTGAACAGCAGACGACTTCCACGGGAGACAAGGCCAATTGGAAGGTAGTTTGTTTGAATAGATAGAATTATTCGATTCTTACTCGATTTTTCCAGTTATATTAAGCACAATTTCAGCATTATTAGGGTCATTGGTAATGACGGTAAGCGTTTTATGCTGTGCTCCTTTTCTTCCAGAGGTGTCAAAAATGGCTTCAATCATTCCTGATTTACCTTTTTTGTAGCTAGTTTGTAAAAGTTTAGAAGTTGTGCAGCCACAGCTACTTTTAATTTTTAGTACCTCAAGCACTTGCTTTCCTTCATTGGTAAATTCAAATTGATAGGTGATAACACTGCCCGATTTCACCGTTCCAAAGTCGTAATTAACAGCCTTAAAGCTAATTTTAGGGGCTTGCTCCATGTCTTTCTTGCTTAGATGCGAAAAATCTAATGTTATACGAGCACTGACATTCAATGATTTAAGCGGTTGATTAACATCATTTGTTCTGATGCCAAAACGATCGTATACCAAACCAAAATCTTTTTTCTTTGAGCCATTATAAGTAACGATAAGATAACCTTCTCCATCGATAGGCAATTGTGTTGGATTAGCTTTAACTTGAAGGTGAGCAGGAACTTGCTCAAAAGAAAGATCCATGGCTTGACTTCCAGCATTGTAAATCTTTACACTATCAGTTCTGGTTTCATCTGAATTCAACTCATTAAAAGCTAAGTGGTTAGTCATGAGTTCTAAATTTCCAATAGCCACAGGATACAATTCGGCTTTGCTTTTGCCTTTTGGCGTTACATTTCCTTTAATAAAAAGCACCTCATTTGGTTTTTCAGGATTGTTAACGGTAACGGTAATTGATTTGCGAAACGCACCAGGTCGATTGACGGTGGAGTAGGTAACTTTGATAAAGCCTTTTTGACCAGGTTTTACGGGGTTTTTTGTGTATTCTGGGCTTGTGCATCCGCAGCTCGCCTGCACATTCAATATTTTTAAGTCACCTTTTCCAGTGTTTGTAAATTCAAATTCATAAACCGCTTTTGTGCTTTCTTCGCTAATGGTTCCAAAATCATGGGTGGTCTTTTTAAATTCTATTTTTCCAATTTGAGCTTGTAAACTGAAGCTTGCCAAAAACGAAAATAGAATTATCAATAGATTTTTATAGGCCATGGTAAAGTTTTTTAAAATTTAAGTAAAATGTGTGCCTACAAAAATAGGGTTATTTTTTAGAATCAAAAGCAGAAAAACACTTTTTGGTTAATTCTTTATTTGAAGTGCTATAAAAAATCATTGTGTAGCTTTGTGACTTCTTTGTGCACCACTTCGACAGGCTCAGTGCAGCGCTTAGTGTAACAGCTATACCACAAAACACACAAAGAAAATCACGAAAGACACAAAGCGATGCATTGCGATGCGCTGAGCAGCCTGCCCTGAGCAAAGCCGAAGGAAAGTGAGTACAGTCGAAATGGGAAATACAAATATTAGATGAAAACGAGCTTTCAAAAATAATTTTCACCTTACAAACTTAAGAATGGAACAAAAAGAGTTATCAATTAAATTCATTGCACCTCAAATTAAGAATTAACCCTCTATTTAGTGTTTTTTTAGATTTAATTGAAGCGCACAGCTAGTAAAAAATGTCCTGTTTTTTAGCCTTTATAGGTGATAAAAGTGAAGCATAATTTCAAAATAAAATGATTCTAATTAAGTGGAATTACAAAACATGCCTCTGAATGTTGATGACATAGTCGGAGATTAATATTCACAAAACTAGATAATTAGGTGAGGCGCATTCTTTTTATTGTTCTATTGCTTAATTAAATTAGTTATTCTAACTTTGCAGCCTTATTTTTTTAACTTTTTTACACCTAATTTAAACTTTAACTTATGCAAAATAAAGGCGCTATCAGACTATTAGCTATCTTGCTTGCGCTGGTATCTTTATATCAGTTATCTTTTAGTTATTTTACAACTCGCGTTGAAAATAAAGCAAAAGAGTATTCAAATAGTCCCGCAGTGTACGAAGAAGCCAAAGCTATTTCAGCACGAACAGGAAGAATTGAAAATGTTTTTATTGATTCCTTAAAAAAGTCAGCTGAAAACTATTATTTGGATTCAATGGCCAATGAGGAAATTTATTCTTTTGGATTCTTTGGCTACACCTACAAACAGTGTAAAGAACGCGAAATAAACCTCGGTTTAGACTTAAAAGGAGGGATGAACGTAACTCTTGAAGTGGCAGTCAATGACGTAGTAGTGGCAATGGCTGGTAACAATAAAAAAGACCCCGCATTTCAGAAATCAGTTCAAGAAGCAGTTATTGCTCAAGCAAATTCACAAAGCGATTTTATTTCCTTGTTTTACGAATCTTGGAAGAAAAACAGTAATGGTGTCAATTTAGCTTCGATTTATGCAACCGTTGAGTTGAAAGATTTGGTTGCTCCTAATGCTACCGATGAGGAAGTACTGAAAGTTTTACGTGAACAGTCAGATGCTGCTATTGCAAATACTTTCGATATTTTAAGCAAACGTATTGACCAATTTGGCGTTGCACAACCTCAAATTCAGAAATTACAAAATGGTCGTATTTTAGTTGAGCTTCCAGGGGTTAAAGACCCTCGTCGTGTGCGCAAAGTGCTTCAATCTACTGCCCGCCTCGAGTTTTGGGAAACCTATAACTTTAACGATCCTAAAATTTTTAACGCCCTCACCCAGGCTGAAGAATATACCGCAAAATATTATTCCTCTGCTAAGCCTACAACCAATACTAAAGATTCAATCACTAACCCTGATGCTATTCTTCCAGCCGATGGCGAATTGGTGGCAGATAAAGTGGATAGTGCTACTGCACCAGCAGATTCTACTAAACTAGATACCCCTAATACTGAATTGAATATTGATGGTGCTGATACTAAAACATTAGCAAAGGATGATAAGGCTATCAGTCTTTTCAAATACTTTATGCCTAATTTTAGTCAATCAAACGACGGAAAATGGTATCCAGGAAATGGTCCTATCTTAGGAACTGCTTTAATACGTGACACAGCTCGCGTAAATACCATGTTGGCTTTGTCTCAAGTAAAGGCTTTATTTCCACGTGATGTTAAATTTATTTGGGGTGTAAAACCTCCTAAATACATGAAAAATAATGGAGTACAAGTTAATGCACTCGAATTATTTGTTATTCAAGTAAAATCCCGCGATGGTGAACCACCATTGGATGGCGCTGTAATTACTGACGCTAGAAATGACTATTCACAAAGTGGAACCGTGGAAGTTAATATGAGTATGAATTCCGAAGGGGCGCATATTTGGAAAAATCTGACACACGATAATCTTAAGAAATCAATAGCCATTGTTCTTGATAATTATGTGTATTCTGCTCCAACGGTTCAATCCGAAATTGATGGTGGTAACTCTCAAATTACAGGCGATTTCACCATTGAAGAGGCTCAAGATTTAGCCAATGTGTTGAAGAGTGGTAAACTTCCTGTTCCTGCACGTATTATTGAAGAAGCAATTGTCGGTCCTTCTTTAGGAAAAGAAGCAATTAATGCAGGATTGTTATCCTTTATTGCAGCCTTTATTCTGGTACTAATATACATGGCATTGTTTTATAGTACTGCCGGTTTAATTGCCGACCTTGCGCTGGTGGCTAACTTATTCTTCTTATTTGGTGTTCTTGCTTCCCTGCAAGCGGTGCTCACCCTTCCTGGTATTGCTGGTATCGTGTTAACCATGGGTATGGCTGTAGATGCTAACGTAATTATTTATGAAAGGATTAAAGAAGAGGTTAGAGCTGGAAAAGGCATTCGACTTGCTATAAGTGATGGTTATCATCATGCCTACTCAGCCATTATCGATGGTAATGTGACTACCTTTTTAACTGCTATAGTACTCTTTGTTTTTGGATCTGGACCTGTGCAGGGTTTTGCTACTACTTTAATGATTGGTATTATCACCTCTTTGTTTTCTGCAATTTTTATCTCTAGACTTTCTTTTGCTTGGTTACTTGATCGGAATAAACCCATCGCTTTTTATACTAAATTTACCGAAAACTTCTTACAAAATACAAAAGTGGACTTTGTAGGTATGCGTAAAAAAGCTTACTTAATCTCAGGAGTGATTATTATTATTGGTCTTGGAAGTTTAATCTTCAAAGGTTTGAACTATGGGGTCGACTTTTCTGGAGGACGTACTTATGTAGTTCGTTTCGATCAGGATGTTAATACGGTAAAACTAGCGGAGACGCTTCAAATGCAATTTGTGGATAAAAATGGAAATGCAATGAGACCTGAGGTTAAGACTTTCGGACCAAATTCTCAGGTTAAAATTACCACTAAATACCTCATTGAGGATAAAGAGATTGCTGCGGATTCAACAGTAGACCGTGCTGTTTATGAGGGAGTTAAATCTTTCTATAAAACACCTATTGATTATGTTACTTATAGCTCTTCTAGCGAAACAAAAGATGTTGGAATGATGAGTTCTCAAAAAGTGGATCCAACTATTTCTGATGACTTGATGTACGAAGCTTATGGCGCCATGTTCTTTGCTTTTATAATCATCTTCTTGTACATATTGTTGAGGTTTAAAGGATGGCAATTTGGTTTAGGCGGTTTGATTGCTTTGGTACATGATGCCTTTATCGTTGTTTCACTCTACTCTATTTTTAGTGGAATTCTACCATTTAATCTTGAAGTTGATCAAGCATTTATCGCCGCTATCTTAACCATTATTGGTTACTCAATTAACGATACTGTAATTATCTTTGACCGTATTAGAGAGTATAGAGGGTTGTTTCCTAAGCGTTCTATTAAGGAAAATATGAATAATGCCATCAACTCTACCTTAGCTCGTACCGTTAATACTGCTGGTACAACCATCGTAGTTCTTTTAGCAATTTTTATTTTCGGTAGTGAAGTTATCAGAGGCTTTGTTTTTGCCTTAACGGTTGGTATTGTAGTTGGAACTTATTCTTCTGTCTTTATTGCTAGCCCATTTGCTTACGAAGTCATGAAGAAAAACGAAAATGCCTCTGAAGCAGATAAAGTAGTTAAGAGAAAATAGCACCCAATTTAAAAGCTTTAAAAACTGTCATTTATTATAACTAAATGACAGTTTTTTTTTTTAGATCATCGCGCAAGTTTTTCACGAATTCTTTGTCTTAAGTGGGTTCGTTCATTCTACCTTAAGTTTCATACTTCTATTTCTATTAATTCATACCAGCCAAGCTAATTATGATTTTATTAATTCATGATTTTAGTTTTGAATGAACTAGCGTAATTTCTTGAAAATTATTATCGCGTTCAATAGAATTGACTTCGCTGTTTTTATTTTATGGTTCAGTTGAATATGGAATTGAAAAACAAAATTCAATCATAAAAATTAATACAATACTAATGAATTATCTCAAAATTATCTTGCTTCTAGTTCTTGTGTTTAATCTGAATTTCTTGTATAGCCAGCGTCCTGGCGGTGGGGCTGGACAAGGTCAAGTAGCAAATCAAATGCCTAGTAAACCTGGGGTGGGTGGTAAATTAATCGACGCTCAAACCAATAAGCCTATTCCTTATGCAAGTGTTGCTTTGTATAATCTGAGCGATTCTAAATTGGTTGGTGGAAGCATATCCTCCGAAGATGGCCGTTTTTTTATTGAAACTCCAAATGGGAATTACTCCATTGAGATTAGTTTTATGGGCTATGATCGATTTAAAAAATCAGAAATACAAATTACCGATAAAATGCCAATGGCGCGATTGGGGATAATTAAATTAAACCAAGCGGTTGTTAAATTAGAAGGCGTTGAAGTGATTGGAAATCAATCCTATGTTGAATATAAGATTGATCGAAAAGTTGTTAATGTTGAACGCGATTTAGGCGCAAGTGGCGGAAGTGCAGTAGATGCGCTGGAAAATGTACCTTCTGTTTCTGTTGATATTGAAGGGAACGTGGCGCTGCGCGGGAGCTCTAATTTTGTGGTAATGATTAATGGAAAACCTTCTCCATTATCTGGCGGTGATGCGCTTCAGCAGATTCCTACTGCCATGATTAAAAATATCGAAATCATCACTAATCCATCGGCAAAATATGACCCTGATGGGATGAGTGGTATTATCAATGTTATCCTGAAAGATAATGTTTCTAATGGTTTTAATGGCTTTGTCGAAGCTTCTTATGGCAGTTTTGGAACTTATGGAGTGAATTCGGTACTTAACTATAGAAAAGATAAAATCAATTATTTCGTTGGTTTAGATGCCCAAAAAGGACGTATGCCTGGAACTAGTGGTTCTGATTTGATAAATTTTGCCTCAGATACGAATATGTTGCGTACCTCCGAAATTAGTAGGATGCGAGGACGTTCCAACTATACTGCTAAGGCTGGAATTGACTATTATTTAAACGCTAAAAATACGATCTCTTTAGAAGGTGCTTATGGCCTTAAAACTGGATTAAAGAATTTTACAGGCAATATTTACGAACGAACAAATCCTACCACTTACCAACTATTTACCATCAGTCAAAGTGTTTCAAGTAATGAGGGTGAGTTTTATAGCGGGAATCTAACATGGCAGCACCTTTTCAAACGGGAAGGGGAGAAGCTGGAAGCAACAGCCTTTTATAGTAAGGATACTGATAATGATGTTGAAGATCAAAAAGAGAATCTCTCGGATGCAAGTTTTACTAATTATGGCCCAATCGACGATTGGTATCATACTACTGAGGAAGAAGTAAATTCGGATTTGAGATTGAAAGCCGACTATACACGAACGCTTAGTCGTGAAAGAAAATTAGAAGCGGGACTGCAATCTCGTATTTATCGTGAAGAAAATAATTTTGTTTTTACCTCCTTTGACACGCTTTCTGATACCTGGTTAACTAATGCCAATCAAGGAAATAGGATAGCTTTTGATCGGGATATTCACGCAGGTTACCTTACCTATAGTGGAGTGTTTCGCAAAACAGGATACCAATTAGGAATGAGGGGAGAATATACCTACCGTTCGATTGAGGAATTGGATGGAGGGGAGAATTATGTCATTAACCGCTTCGATTTTTTTCCTACCATTCATTTATCTCAAAAAATTGGAGAGTCTAATTCAATATTAGCTAGTTATAGTCGCAGAGTCGATCGCCCCGATGGTGGTGAGTTAAACCCAAATCCAATGTTTATTTCTAGTAATTTTATCCGAGTCGGAAATCCTGCTCTCGAAGATGAATATACTGATAATATTGAACTTAGCTATCAGAAAACATTGAAAAATTCTTTTGTTTCTCTTGAAGCATATTACCGTTCTACCAAAAACAAAATCTCTCGCTTGCAGCAAATGGATGAAAATAATATTACGTATATGTCCTTTGCAAACATGGATCGCGATTATTCATTGGGACTTGAATTGATGGCTAATCTCCAGTTTACTAAATGGTTTCGTATGAATTTAAGTGGTAATTATTATTATTACCATTTGTTGGGTAATCTTTATAGTGGTGCTGTGGATCAATCCAATTACAATTATGACTTTAGAGCGGATCTAAACTTTATGATTACCTCGCTCATGCGCTTTCAGTTAAATGGCATGTATAGAGCTCCTTCGGTGACTGCTCAAGGCGAGATGGCTGAATTTTATATGCTTAATACTGCTTTGCGTTACGACTTTTTTGATCGTAAATTGACTGCTACTTTAAATGTGAAAGATATTTTTAATACCGGTAGGCATGAGTTTTATACATATTCTTCTTCCTTTAATAATCACAACCAATTCAATCGCCAAGGCCCTCAAATCAACTTAACCCTTAGTTATAAAATAAATAATTATACCAAGGAAAAACGCAATGGCATGGAGGAGAAACGGGAAGAAGGTGGTGGTGAAATGTAATGATTGATAGTGTGGTAAAATATTGTAAATTAATAGATTATATTATTCAAATATTCTAAACTTCCGCCACCCTTTTTGGTGAAACAGATATTGAAAACTTGTTTTCAATACCCCAAATCCATAGGAAATACTACGTTTTAACCCAATAGATGAACTTGCGTTGTCGTAACGAGTAGGGCAAGTAATTTCGGCTATTTCATACCCTTTATTGAATATTTGAGCAATTATTTGATTGTCAAAAACAAAGTCATTAGAATTTACTTCAAAATTTATTACTCGCAGAACCTCAGCACTGTATGCTCGGTATCCAGTGTGGTACTCTGAGAGTTTCTGATTCATCAGCAAATTTTGAAATGCACTTAATAATCGGTTTGCTATATACTTATAAATTGGCATTCCGCCAGTTAGCGCTCCTTTCCCCAAAATCCTACTAGCAAGTACCACTGGATACAATCCAGATGAAATAAGTTCAACCATAGCTGGGATTAGTTTTGGAGTATACTGATAATCAGGATGCAGCATGATGATAATATCTGCGTCTAGACTTAATGCTTTTTGATAACATGTTTTTTGATTGCCACCATAACCCATATTTACATTATGCTGTATGCGATGTTTTATACCTAGTTTTTGAGCTATCTCCCAAGTGTTGTCATAACTTGCATCATCAACCAAAACTACATCATCAACGATGTCTTTGGGAATTTCGTGATAGGTTGATGATAAGGTGGCAGCTGCATTATAGGCTGGCATCACCACCACGACTTTTTTGCCTCTAATCATTCCTAACTAGTTGTTTTTTGCAATCGATTGTTTATAATCGACATCAGAATATACATGGGTATTATGATGAGAATGGCCATATAAAACCATTGATAAAATATTAATAAAAGGGTGACACTTAAGAGTATAAAAATATACCTAATCTGATTTCCTTGCCATTTATAGTTTTTAAATTTCATGGCAAATAGCGGGATCTCGGCCACTAATAAATAGGATAATATCAGCGTGAGTGGAATCAAAAAATAGGGGCTGGCTATCACTTTATGAATTGTTGAGCAATGGCAAAGATCATGCGATGCAAACGAAAGCGCGCCTATAAATAATGCATTGGCTGGCGTTGGTAAGCCGATGAAACTACTGCTTTGTCGCTCATCAATATTGAATTTTGCTAAGCGTAAGGAACTAAATGCTGCTATCATAAAAGCGATTAGGGGTGTGACTCTCACATTAGCTATCTCAAAATATGGATAGGATAAGTCGCTACTCAACAATACTTTGTACAACATGATGGCTGGTAAAACGCCAAAAGTTACGACATCTGAAAGGGAATCTAACTCTTTGCCAAGTGAGCCTGAAACACCAAGTAATCGCGCAACGAATCCATCAAAGAAATCGAAAATGGCACCGGAAATCATAAACCAAAATGCAGCTTGCCAATAGCCATTCATCGCGGATACAATGCCAGCCACGCCGCATAGGAGGTTCATCAAAGTGATAAGGTTAGGAATGTGTTTTTTCACGTTTTTAGGGTATTAAGCCACAAAATTAAGCTTTTTTTTAGCGTCTTTACGACTGCTTTCAAACCTTTTATAAAAATGTGCGTAAAAGCGTATCCATCTTAAAAATGTTTGTAAGTTGTTGAAAATTAAGACGTTTATATTTTTATCTATTTTAAGCTTGCTGCTCATGGCCGTTAAGCCTAAAGGTGATATTTATAAAGTGGCGCCTCCCGGTACTATTTTCTTGGCAGATAGCTTGTTTATTGATCAACAACCAATTCGTGTGATGGATTATTTGGAGTTCCTGTCGGATATTCGTCGTTCTTATACCCCTAAACTTCACGTCTCGATTCAAGAATTGCCAATTTATAATCTGTCACCCGAAATAGCTTATCACTTATATGATTCATTACCAATGGATAGTAATTTTTACGAACGTATGTTGACTCGCTCGTGGCAAGTTGTATCCAGTGATAAAAAAATATATAATGTTGATTATTATTTACTTAGTTCAAAATATTACAATTTTCCAATTGTCAACGTAAACTATTATCAGATTTTTGAGTTTTGTCGGTGGCGTACCGATAAGGTTCGTTTAAAGTATGCGGTTGAATGTAAAACGCTCAAGCAGCGAAAGAAATATCCGATAAACTTTAAATATCGTTCAGCTAAGCGCAAAGAGTGGGAGTTGGCGATGTCTACCTTTTACGATAATATTGGCAAACTAGAGGAATCCATGACCAGTGAAGCTTTACATAATGTCGTTGCTGCGTACCCTCTCAAAAGTAAAGGCCAATTCTTTTATGAAAGCGAAAATGCCGCTGAATATTTAGATGGTGATATGGTGACGACAGGCTTTAATTTTCATGAGGAATATGGAATCGGAGACGTTAGATATATTTTTTTTAATAAACCTACCGATTGGATTACTTTCCGATGTGTTTTTCAAATTTTGCCTGATACAGTTAACCAGCCTACTCTTATATCTACACCCCCCGCTAAGCCCGAAAAAGTTGTAAAGCCTACTGCTCCAAAGGCTGAACCTAAGCCTGAAAAGATCAAAGGTATTAATGCTGAAGAGATTAAAAGACGCAAAAAACGCTAAAGTAGTTTTTGCGCAAGCTTTTCCATAAATGCTGACTTTTCTCCTTTAAAGATTTGATATTCTGCTTTATTACCGATACTTTGTGAAAATTCTGTGATATCTTTCCAGTAAGTTTTCCATCCATATCGATATTTATTGGCAATATAGGCGGTCGTTGGTAGTGAAATTAAATATAGAAAAGTCCAGGTCAAATTTCCTGTGATAAAGTAAAATATTAGGGTGTGAATGAGATACATTATCGGTCCAAGCACTAAAGTTAATCCGAATTTAAAGGATGAATAGAACTGATGATCCTTAATTTTATGAATAAACTTCATGCTTAAGGCATAATACAAATAATTGTTAATCAGCGCATAAATGAATACTGGTAGGCCAGTCAGAAAAACTAAAAGCAAAAGGATTAGTCGAAATAGGTTAAGGCTTTTGTGACGAAAAAGATCAATGCCAAGTTTTTTGGCTTTCGTTTCAAGGGCATTAAACGCTTGTTCTAAAGTTTCAATATGTTCATTGGTATTTTGAAAATGCTGATCTAGTTTTTCAATGGTTTGCTGATCGGCAATGAAATTGTTCTTTGGGCTATCGTTTTTTAATTGGAGCGCTTGGCGCATTCTCTCACGAAAAAACAGCCGTATTGACTCATAAAAGGGGTAATGTTCCATGTCTTTTACATGGATGATGAGCGGAATTATAGCATTTTCCAAATCTTCTTTCAATGCTTGAAATCCCTTTTGATTGTTGGATTTATATAACTCTTCATACTTTTTCAATAGAAGTGGTTTTCCATAATTTACAAAGAGGGTGGAGTTTGATTGCTCATAATTTTCATAGTAAATTCCGACGGGAACTATATGCAAATCCAATTTGAAATCATTTTTCTCTTCCGACATAAAAGCAATTCTGGGAACTGCTTTTTTTAGAGGCATTAGGTGCCTCTTATCGGTATGGGCTGCTTCAGGAAATAGCGCAACCGACATACTGGCTTCCAATATTTCAACACTTTGATTGAAGATTCGCTCATTATTTTTTAAACTATCGGCACCATCTCTTATCCGATAAACTGGGAGCATCTTAAGAAAAGTAAAGATTTTTTGTAAGATTGGATTGTTAAAAACGTCTGCCCGAGTTAAAAAAACGCTCTGATTAGGATTGGTGAAGATAATGGCTAATGGATCAATTAATGCGTTTTGATGATTCGCAGCAAAAAGAATTGGTTTGTGAATAGGAATGTTTTCATGTCCTATTGAAGTTACTTTTTTGTAAAATCTTTTGAAAATAAAACGCACGAAGGCGCGCAGAATTTGGTATGCAAGCGACCATTTTGTCATATATTTTTTCTTTTGTGTTGATAAGTTTTGTTTGCAGCAGCAATAAATTTTGAACGTATGGAATCGGAAATTGCTTGGCCTTGCATATGCTCTGGGTGAAATTGTACACCTAAAAGAAAAGGCTTATAATTTGCATATTGATAGGCTTCTACCAGCCCGTCGTCGGTAAATGCTATGGCAACTAAGGAATCCCCCAAACGTTTTACTGCTTGATGATGGGCGGAATTTACCACGACGGAATCTTGTAAATTCCATTCTTTAAAAACGCTTGTTGGTGAAAAGCTTATCGAGTGGTAGGCAATTCCATCCGTTTTTCGATGGTTAGTGTTATTTATAACTTGTGTGGGAATATCAGCATATAAGCTTCCACCAAAAAAAACATTCATAATTTGATGCCCTCGACAGATTCCTAAAATAGGTATGTGATGTGAAAAGCTATATTGAAGACTCATCATCTCAATCGAATCGCGGTAATTATCTGGCGTTTCACACAGATAGGCAATGGAATCTTCATGATATAAATTTGGATTAATATCAGGTCCTCCACTAATAATCAATCCATCAATGTTTTTTAATAAAAACGAAATGCTATCAATTGTTAAACCATATAAATCAATTACTTGTATATTGGGGTTTGATGCTTGAATCCAATTTTTATACTGTTGATAGCTTTCACTTCCATGGGCTTTGGTAATGGCGATGATTGTCTGCCTTTGGTTTTCGATCTTCGGTCTGCCGATGGGTTTGCATCCAATAGCCAAAAGCAGGGATAGTAAAATAAAACTATAAAATGTATTTTTGTAAAGGTGCATTGTTTGTTCTTTAAGGAAAGGTAAAAATAAAAAAAAAGCTCACCGAAAGTGAGCTTCTAGTTTTTTATTTTCTAAATCCTAAATGCCAAAGTATTCCATGACGTTCTTTAAATACTCTTTTCACTGGTTTATCAATTGGCGTTACATGAATCAATTGATTATTAGAAACCGCATTTTCATTGTAATTATTCTCAATAGGCTTCGTTTCATTGGTCACTTCTTTTGAATTAGTATCAATTGCTGGTTCAATAGTGGTAGTTGATTTAACTTCTTCAACTATAATGGGCTCATGATTTAATGATAAAGATTCCGCTACGATTATAGATTCTGAATTGTTTTCAGAATCGAGTATTTCTTTACTTAACACTGGCACAGTTTGCATATTTTGATTGCTCTTTTTGGCCAATTTATGAGTTTTACTTTGATGATTTGCGGCAATGGATTTTTCTGTTTCAGCAGTGGCAGGTGCTATTTCGGTACAGGGGTCCAAATGTTTGGCTTCAGCCGAGTAAGAACTTACTTGTTTAGGCTCAAGTTGATTTTCCGTGCTAATAGGCTGGTTACTAGCTAATAGCCTAGGTTCAACTTTGTCCTCTTTGGTGAAAACATAGACTAAGGTAAGCACAGTAACCGCGGCTGCAACCGAGGCAATCATAATATTGCTCGAGAAACTTCCTTTTGAAGCTTGAGCAGGCAACTCGGAACCTGTTGAGCCAGATTCGAGTTTTTTCTCCATTTTATCCCAGTATTCAGTTTTGTAGTCAATATTCAGCATCTGGAGCTTTTGCTGAATGATCTGATCGATGTTTAAATTATTCATATATAGTTGTTTTAGAATCTTTTTAATTTGGCTTGTAAAAGTTTTCTTGCATTTTGTAAATGCCAATGCGAAGTTCCTTCACTGATGCCTAACTCTACCGATATGTCATGATGTTTGTAACCTTCAAGAACATATAAGTTAAAAACCGCCCGAGTCATTGGCGGCAGTGATTGAACAGTTTTTAAAATATCTTCAACTGAAAAATCACTAATTGCGTCATTGTCAATGAAATAGTTGCTATCAAAGGCCACTCTATCATCTAATTCAATATTTTTAGACTGCGATTTTTTCAAATAGTCTAACGAGGTATTGATGACAATACGTTTCATCCAACCTTCAAATGAACCTAAGCCTTCATAATCTGCAATTTTGGTAAATATCTTATGAAATCCAGTATTTACAACTTCCATTGCTTCATCCCAATTCTCAGTATAACGAATGGCGATTTTCATCATAATGCCAAAATATCGCTCGTACAATAGCTTTTGATATTTTCGATCTTGCGCAATACATTGCTCAATAATCTTTTGTAAATCCACTTGCTTTGTACGATCCATTAACTGCGTATTGTTTTAGACGACTTATTTGCCTGTCATCTTTGGTCAGTGATAAAAAAAAACAACAATTTTTTTAAATGTTAAACTGTTTATTATAAGTACTTTATGTAATATATGTCACTTATTAACTTTAGCTTAACTTTTTTGTTGATTTTAAAAAATTAAGCTGTAAAAATATAGATTTATCTGCTTACTAAATGCGTTGTATGTTGTTTTTGAGATTATTTTTTTTCAATTGACTCAATTATTTTTTTCTACCTTTGCCAGCTCAATGATTCGATAAATATGCAACAAAGCTTTTCTGTAAATAAAGTTTATAATTTCAAGCGTTGGTCACGAAAATCGTATGCGATTTTTAACAGTTTAAAGATTCAAATCCGAATTGCATCTTTAGTAGTTTCCCTATTAATTACTATGTCAATTCCAAAAGGTTTTACTCAAACCATATCCACGCGGACACTCCCCGACGAATGCCATTTGGATACTGTTGACATAATTGGGGAACTGACTCCAACCACAGCCTCAGGCTTGGTGAGAGCAATAGACATCATTCAAACTGTTGATCTTCAACCTTCCTGTGTTAAGTCACTGCAAAACGCACTCAATGCGCTGCCCCAAATTGATATTCGCCAGCGAGCTTCCAATGATATTCAAACTGATTTGTCCATTCGAGGCTCTGGTTTCGACCAGGTGCAAGTTTTATTAAATGGCTTTGATATTTCTGATCCACAGACTGGTCATCATAGTTTTAATTTGCCGGTTTCTTACAATCAAATAGCAGGTATTGAAGTGGTTTCTGGTTCTGCTTCTCGCGTTTTAGGGCCTAATGCGTTTGCTGGCTCAATCAATTTAATCACACCAAAACCTACTCACGAATTTATTGATCTCTCCTTAAATTTGGGCGATTTTGGATTAACGCAATTGACTGCTTCATTTTCGCATTTAGCAAAAAAGACAGCCCACTTTTGGTCTGCTGATTATGGCTCTTCAAGGTCTTACCAACCTAATACTGACTTTCGCCGCTTGGGTGTCTTTTATTATGGTGAGCGGAAATATACAAAAACAGAAATAAACTGGCAATCTGGCATTTCTGATAAGTCTTTTGGTGCTCAAAGTTTTTATACCCCTAAATACCCCATTCAATTTGAACAACTTAGAAATGCCTTTGCTGCCTTTTCAATTATGACCAAGGGTCGTATTTCGACTATAAATCAGTTTCATTATAAAGCAAATGCCGATCGTTTTGAGTTGTTTAGAGAGGGGCAAGTGGAAATCCCTAATTGGTATGCCAATCACAATTATCATCTTAGTCAAATAGCACAATTTACTTCAAAGGTATGGTTGAATTCACGCTTTGGCAAAAGTAGTTTTGCTCTCAATTTTCGATCAGAAAACATTCTTAGCAATGTTTTAGGCCTTACTCAGTCTGATACTATACATGGAATAATTGATGCTAAGGCCTTTTATTATAAATCGGATAGTCGTTTTTACTCGACCTTTTCCTTCGACCAAAAAATGACTTGGAATCGTTTAAAAGTAGGCGCAGGCTTGATGATTTATTTGATTCCCCAAACTACTCTTGAATTCGGAATATATCCCGGATTTGATATTAAGTATTCGCTATCCAATAAGGTTGATTTATACGCTGGGTTTAATACAGGAATGCGTTTGCCAACTTTTACCGATTTGTATTATTCGGGGCCTAGTAATGTTGGAAATATCTATTTAAAAGCTGAGAATTTAAATTCGTTTGAGTTGGGAATTTCTACTAACGGACGATTATTTCAAGGTCAATTTAGTACTTTTTATAATGTTTCAAATAATACAATTGATTGGGTGAGATTGAGTGACACAGTCAAATGGCAACCAATCAACTTGACTAAAGTGATTAGTACGGGAATTGATTTTTCAATGGTAATATTTACTAATCGGACAAAATTCAATGTATTAAAAGGTTTTAATGTACTGGAATTATCCTGGAGTTTTCTTAATAAATCCTCTTCAAGTGCTATGTTTCAATCGCATTATAGCATGGACTACCTTAAAAATAAGTTGGTGTTGCATGCTAATTATCAAATAGTTAAGCAATTAACTATTGATTTGCGTTTGCGATTTCATCAACGGATGGGCCAATACTTGAACTATGATGTAGTAAGTGGGAAGGAGTATGCTATAGAATACCAGCCATTTGTTATTGTAGATGCTCGCCTTAATTATTCCATTTCGGGATGGAGGTTATATGTCGACCTCAGTAATGTTTTTAATATTTCATATTTCGACTATGGCAATGTTGAGCAAGCAGGTCGATGGTTTAGTATTGGCATAGCAAAAAAGCTAGAACTTAAGTAAAGGATAGGTTTTTTTGCTTTATTTTGATATTAAAACCTAAAAAGTACTTCTAAATTTGATATAAAATCGTGATTTTTGTTGTAAAATTAAAGGCAAATGCTGGAAAATAATAAAATGTAAAATATTATATATCAATATAATATAAATATATCGAGGACGCAAAAAAAATAAAAGTGGTTTCAGAGAAATAAAAAGTGAAATAAAATGAGAAAGCAAAGAAAAAAAAATTATTTTTGCAGCCGCAATGGAAAATAGTAGTTTCCTGCAAAAACGGGGTATAGCGCAGCCCGGCTAGCGCACCTGCTTTGGGAGCAGGGGGTCGCAGGTTCGAATCCTGCTACCCCGACACAGTAGAAACAATGAAAGGAGATATTCTCCTTTTTTTGTATCATAAAACAGCAAATCAAGGCAAAGCTTCTGCAAGGAGTTTGAATTAATTTGTGATGGTCCGGTAGCTCAGTTGGATAGAGCAGCAGCCTTCTAAGCTGCGGGCCGTGGGTTCGAATCCCGCCCGGATCACTAAGAATGAAAAACCCATCACCTTTTTTGGTGGTGGGTTTTGTTGTTTTATAAAACACAGAAGCTTGGCATCAATCACAAAATTCACCTTTTTTTTATTCCCCCACAACTTTTGTGATTGATCCATTGATTCATTATTTTATCTCATTATGAAAAAAAATTCATAATGAGAATTATGTTTGTATATAATAAATTTTAAAATATAGATAATTAGTACTTTGTAATTTTTGGTATAATTTTTACAAGTAACCTTTGATCGGTTTTCTAACCTAAGTTCAAATTACTAACTTTATTACAGTATAATGCTCAACACTACTAAATTAACCAGACTTTTCACACTCTTATCTTTTTTTGTTTTGACGGCTAATAGCCTTCAAGGTACCGTTTATCAAACTATCGCTGATGGTAATTTTACAACTTCCGCAATTTGGTCTCCCTCTGTTCCTGCAATGACGTGGGGTTTCACCGATACAGTCATTATTAATCATGATGTGTTATTTATAAGTGATTTGCTTGTCTTTGGATATTTTACAATTGAAAGTTCAGGCAGTCTTACCGCTAATGCTAAAACGCTGAAAGTAATGGATGGATCTAATATGGTAAATAATGGTAAGATAAATGTAAAGACCTTATTTGTGGATTATGGCGTGATATCTTTCATCAATAATGATCTAATTGAGGCTATGACCGTGGAGGTTTATGACGGGGTCTTTACCAACAATGGAGCTATGGATATATCCTCAAGCTTTGGCAATTATTGGGGAGCTACATTTATTAACACGGGCAACATGACCGTAAATGGGAACTTTAATAACTATAATTCTTTTTCAAGTACTGGGGATATAGAGGTAGGGGGTAATTTTTTGAATGATTGGAGTTGTACTTTTTCTACTTCAGGGACTCTTTTTATCGATGGAAATATGACAAATCAAGGGACTGCAACCGTGAATAATACTTTTGTAGTTGAAGGCAATTTAATGAATGATTGGGGCGCTCAACTAATTTCAACAGATTCTTTAGTTATTGATGGAAATATTACTAATCGCGGTCCGCTTTCAAATACGGGTTACTTATCGTGTCAAAATTTTTACAGTGAAGGTAGTTTTACCAATTCTGGCACTTCTTATGTTGATGGCAATTATACTAATAAAGACGATATAAATACTTCAGGCACACTCACTATTACTGGAAATTTTGTCAATGATTGGTCTACGAATCTAACACAAAATGGCAATATGGTTGTAGAAGGAGATTTGATCAATCGGGGTGAAATTGAAAACAATGGGATTACTCACATTGTTGGAGATCTTAATAATGTGGTAGATATCACTAATAACGGGAATTTATTCGTGGACTCCTCAGTGATAGGGTCTGGCGAAATTGACGGTAGCGGTTCTATTTGTAATTCTGATGGCGTGACAGATCCAACTGGAGGTTCCAAAGGTAATACCGTCACTTGTGATGTTTGCTCGAATGGCTCAAATCCTTTGCCTGTTCAGCTAATTTCATTTACCGCAAATTACATCGACCAAAAAGTTACTCTTGATTGGTCAACTGCTTCAGAGATCAACAATGATTACTTCGAGGTTCTTCGTACTCAAGATGGAAAAACATTTGGTTTGATTGCGCGTGTTGACGGAAATGGACAATCTAATATCTTATTAAACTATCAGTCTATAGATGCCACCGTAGAAAATGGTATTTACTTCTACCAGCTAAAACAAGTAGATTTTGACGGGAAAGTGATTTTATCTGATTTAATTAGCGTTCATGTTAATTCAATACCATTGACAACAAGTGTTTATCCAAATCCAGCAAATAGGGGTGAGGATTTAAATATTGACCTTGCACAATTAGAAAATGCTACAATAGAAATTTACGATGCAAGTGGGAAATTATTTCAACGTTTCCAAAATATCAACCAAACTATTCAAATCTCAACCGATGATTTTAATGCTGGCATGTATTTTGTTAGAGTTTTCAATAATGATCAAATTTTGATCTCAAGGTTTCTAATAAATTAGAATTTAAAAGGGTCTTTATAAATAGAAGCAAGGTCAGGATAAGAACAGCGTGAAATATATTCCCAAATTGAGAAAGTCGTCTATCGGGCGACTTTCTTTTTTTTATGAGATTTTCATTCATTCATAAGTAATATTGACTAAATTCAGAATGTCCAAAATTTGCAAGTATTTTTTTCATCTTGCACTGAAGAAAGGATTGCTTAGCAGAGATTTACAGCTTTTGAAACTCTGCAAAACATATTTTTGAATTATAATCTGAAATATGAACAATGAATAAGTAGGGTTTAAGTTGAATCCATTATGCATTTTTTTGCAATTCGTATACAAATTAAGCCTAGATTTTATTCTTGATAGTCCTTGTTTTGGTGATAAGTATCAACTTATACGAATAAAAATTGATTTATACTTTTTCGTGAATCAGCTAACAAAGTCTATCTTTGCCCAAGATGAATCAAGAATTTTCTACATATCAAATTCGAGTGATTGGATTAGTGCAAGGGGTTGGATTCCGCCCATTTATAGTACGTTTAGCCACTCAATTCCAATGTCTAGGTACCGTTGATAATCGCAATGATGGAGTAATAATTCAATTGAATACCACCGAAAATGGGATTTACCAATTCATATCGGCTATTCAAACCAAGGCTCCCACAGCTTCATCAATCGAAAAAATAGAATTTAAGAAAATATCACCACTGATTTTTCAGGACTTCACGATTGTTAAAAGCTACAATAATCCAATTACGGATGAAATTACAGAAATAAGTCCAGATATTGCCGTTTGTGATGACTGTTTGGAGGATATTAAAAGCCAATCCAATCGACTCAATTATCCATTAACAAATTGTACTCATTGCGGACCTCGTTTTAGTATTATCAAAGCTTTACCTTATGATCGGACTAATACCACCATGTCGGTATTTCCAATGTGCGTAGAATGTAAGCGTGAATATGAGGATATAAAGGATCGTCGATTTCATGCCCAGCCGATTGCTTGTTCTCATTGTGGGCCAGTGTATTTAATTGAATCTGAAAGTATCATTTCAAGAGAAATTACACAAATTTTACAGAAAGCAGCGGCTTGGCTCGAAGAGGGAGAAACTATTGCAATTAAAGGCATGGGAGGCTATCATCTGATTTGTGATGCTAATTCCGAGGGGGCAGTGGCTAATTTGCGATCTATAAAGCATCGCGATGGTAAGCCGATGGCTGTTATGTTTAGGAATTTAGAGACGATTTCGCAATATGCCACCCTGTCGAATAACGAAATTTTGGCACTTCGGTCGTGGCGTAAATCCATCATTTTGTTAAATATGTATAAGGATTTGCCATTCAGCATCAATCGTGGCCTTCATCGCCTAGGGGCTATTTTGCCATATATGCCTTTTCATTATTTGCTTTTTGAAAATTGTAAATTGGATTCGCTTGTTTTTACCTCTGCAAATCTTGCTGGGGAACCAACTATTATAGATGAAACAAGTATTCTCACGGCTTTTCAAAGTAAAATTAAAGCAATTGTTTCATACAATCGTAGCATTTATAATCGAGTTGATGATTCGGTTGGTGTGATGATTAACGATAAATTTAGTTTAATTCGACGCTCACGGGGATTTGTTCCTTCCCCAATTAGGTTACCGATTTCTGTGGATGGTTTTTTGGCGCTTGGTGCCGAATTAGTAAATACTTTTTGCCTTGGACGAACCCACCAAGCTATTTTGTCGCAGCATATTGGGGATTTGAAAAATGCAGAAACCTTTGAATTCTTTGAACAAAGTATTGAAAATTTTAAAAGACTTTATAAGTTTATTCCACAATATTTGGTGAGTGATTTACATCCAGATTATCTCTCTTCACAATATGCTGCCAGCAGCCACTTACCCATAATTAAAGTCCAACATCACCACGCTCACATGGCAGCTTGTATGATGGAAAATGGTTTAAATGAGTCAGTTATGGCAGTAATTATGGATGGTACTGGATTAGGAACAGATGGCACTATCTGGGGTGGGGAGTTTCTTTTTGGTGATTTGGTGGATTTCAAACGCTTTACGCATTTTAGAAATATAGCATTGCCAGGAGGCGATCAAGTAGCATACCAGCCATGGCGGACGGCAGTGTCGTATCTGTACGATACTTTTGGTCGCGATTTTTTACATTTGAAAATTCCATTTAATAAAAAAATTGAATCGGTAAAAGCTATTTTTCTAATGGATATGATTGACAAAGAGATAAATAGCCCATTAAGTTCATCTGCCGGACGCCTCTTTGATGCAGTTTCTGCTATTTTAAATTTATGTCATCAGGCGCAATTTCATGCCGAAGCGCCTATGCGACTCGAAGATGCAATCCTCGGTTTTAAAACCGAAAAATATTATCCCTATAACATCGATGCACAGGGAGTTGATTTTCGACTTTGTTTGAGAGCCTTGGTTGAAGATATTATTCATAAACAGCCGATTACCTCCATCGCTGCTAAATTTCATAATACCGTGATTGAGGCTGCTACCGAGGTCTGTCATGCAATGTTTTTACAAACTAAAATTCGTAAAGTGGTTTTATCTGGTGGCAGTTTTCAAAATGTATACCTCAGCGAAGGCTTAATAAAACGGTTAGAATCTCTTGGATTTGAAGTCTTTGTTCACCAAAAAGTACCCGCAAACGATGGCGGCATTGCGCTGGGTCAGCTTGGAATTGCAGCAAGTAGAATGTATCTAAAAAAAATATAAAGTTATGTGTTTAAGTATTCCTGCAAAAGTCATTAAAATTGAA
>DYSI01000021.1 GCA_020718275.1 Draconibacterium orientale | reverse complement strand
ATTTGATGAACAGCTTTTTATAACACTAGTATTTTCTTTATTTGTTGAGTTCCATTGGCTAACTCAATTTTAATCCAATAAACTCCTTTAGCTAGAAAATGGGTATCCATTTGGAGTTTGTTTTTATTTGTATCTAGTTGAAAAAGCAGTTCCCCAAAAATATTCACGATACTCAGTTTCTGAATTGCAACTGCTGATTGAAGATAAATATTTCCCCTTGTTGGATTGGGAAAAATACTCAGTTCTGCATTTTCAAGCCTTACTAAACCATTCGATCCGGCAATATAAACCTGTTGGGTAATAGTATCGGCACTGCAATCATTTGAACTAATCAACTGAACCGAAAAATAGCCTGTATCCTGGTAAGTATAACTGGGATGCTGCAATTGGCTGTGATTTCCATCGCCAAACTGCCATTCATAATTCACAGCTTTGGTGGATTGATTTATAAAATAGAATTGAGCTCCATTCTGAACAAAGTTGAAAGCAGCATTAGTTTCAGGATCATAAAGACCTGTATTCCATACATTCAAACTATCAAGCACCGTTTGAGAAGCGATGGTTTGCAAAGCTATAGCATCTGCATGCCCAAGATTTGGCATATAGGGATTCCCTGCAACGGATTGTTGAAAAATACAGGCAAAAAAAGTACAGGCAGCCAAATAAGTTCCGCTAAACGAAGGGTGATAGCCATCGGATGCATATAACTCAATATCAGGAAATTGTTGCCGAACCGTACGCCAAGCCCAACCACAGGGAGCAAGAGCAGCATCCAACGAATCAGCAATGGTTTTGTAGCCACTACGCAATCGCTGCTGCATTCCTTCGTAGGTATCGCTTCCTACTGGCAATCCTAAATCACCATTTTTATGCGCCCACGTCATGAAAAATAAGCTACGGCTGCAAACATTAGCAGCATGTATCAAACTATCGAGCGCAATGGCATAGGGATACATCAGAGTATCACGATCTGGTATCCAGGATGGAATTTGACTTTGCTCTTGCATAATTACAAAATCCCAATGGCCATTCGCTATTTTCTGCAAACTTATTGGGTTTTGAACGTGTCCGCTCAAGGTATAACCTCCTGGGGAATTTTCCTCCACATAAACCTTTTTTCCAGCTGAAATTGCCAATTGCTCGAAAACACTTGGCAAATTATTGGCATTCGTAAAACTGTTTCCTAAGAAAAGTATTCTTAGGGTATCTTGCTGTGCATTAGATAATTGAACATTAAATACTATCAGCGCTATTAGTAAAAATAGATATCGAGTCATTTTGTTAAGCTGGTTTAATTGATAATAATTTTTTGGTAATAGCTTTGATTTTCATGGTCTATTTTTATAAAATAAAATCCTTTCGGTAAGAATGAGAAATCGATTACAAAGCGGTGATTGCCTTTGAATATCTTAGTATTTTGTTGGTAAACGACTTGACCATTCGCATTGGAAAGCTCAATTGGCAATTCACATTCTTGCTTTGAATTATATTCCAACCATAGTTTTGAATCTTGAATTGGATTTGGATACAATCGAATTTCAAAGCTACTAACTTGCTCAGAAATAGAAACTGGCAAAACGGTAAGCATCATGCTATCAGCATTTGAACAATGGTTAGAATCACTTACTTGCAACCAAATTAAAAAATTCCCAAAACCAGTGTTTGCACTCGAAAGCGCTAATGTAGAATCACTGCTGCCATTACTCCATAAATAGGAATTAAATGACCCAGTCGCTTGCAAAGTAATGGTCTGATTCAACATAATCGTAGTGTCATTTCCTATTGAAACGGTAGGCAAATTCACCACTTCCACTTCGTGTAAATTTGACAGTGCACCTCCCCCATGGCTATTGAATGCTTGCACCCCAATACTTGCAAGTCCAATAAAATTGGGATTCCAATCTACATTAGCAATGGTATCTTGCCATTGAATAGTTCCCGCATTGCCAGGATTAAGATACCATTGGTACGAATCGGCATACCGACTTGCCCCAATAGAAAACGAACTCTGAATTTGACCTTTACAAACCGTTGTATCTCCTTGAGGTTCATCTGACTTTAATGGTAATTGCGGATTTGACAATCCTTTAATACAAAAATTTGCTGTGGTATCATAAAACTGTAAATCTATCCAAGCTGAGTTTCCTAATTTATAATAACTCTGGCCAAAATCTGCCGAACTGCTAACAATGGTTTTGCTATTGGAACCTAATAAAACTGGTACAATGGATGTTTTATCGTAAGCCTGCCCTCCGACTGATACTCGCAGAAAAATATAAAAAGAATCGGCAGGACGAATAACAACTAAAGAATCAAGATTGATGGTATGAAAGCCAGAATGAGCAATCAAACCCGACTGAATAGCTAAAGTATCTAATAGAATTCCATTGAAAAAGCCGTCGTAAATGATTATTTGAAAATTAACACTATCGGCGGCTGTATAAAAGCTCACCGCTTCAAGCTTCTCGTAGGAATCGGCAATAAAAGCATTAAAGGCTTGGCTACAATTTGGTATTTGATCTCGCCAGCCGTGATAATCATGGTAATACACTTTATCATAAGCCATTGGCTCAATATTTTGGAAAGAAATAGCGCCCATTTGGGATTCCTGACCGCAATGTTTATCGTAGTATGAAATCCAAAAGTAGCCAGCATTTCCCCAACTACTTCCCCAACTATTTTTAACAAGCCAGGCGCCTGGTGGTTTTCCGGAGGTGATAATGGAATCGTCCCAACCTATTATGGCTACCGCATGATTTGGTTCTAATGAACTTGTAGCAGGTTGATAATGAATATATCCAGTATGCATAAAACTAGCATCATAACACATACATGTTCCAATTACTCCGTAATTCATAATTTTTTGCTTGATGGCGTTGATGCGTTCCAAATTATGTCCAGCGGTATACCATTCAATATCACGTGCATAATAATAATGATAGTTCGTATCAAAACGTAGAGGTGCGTTGGTAAAACCTGGTGCATCAATATCTCTCACTGCTCCTTCGCCCCTCGAAAGGTAAGCGGATGTTACTCTATAATCGCCTCCATTATGCACTGCAAGTCCGCTACCATTGCTGGGCGTGATATCATCGTTATGGTGTTGATTAAAGCCATTCCACCAATCTAAATGATATTCAGCTAAATTTGGTTCTCCACTTTCACCATTCTGCGTCCAAACACCTGTCATTAATAAATTACCCTCAATAGCAGCCATCGCCCCGTGTGTCCAGCAAGTGCCTCCTTGTTGTGATTTGACAGAACTAACAAAATTACTCCCATTATAATCGCGTAAATCAAAACTTGATGGGATTGTTTGAGCTTTTAATAGGCTCGAAAAGGAAAATAAAAGTAGAATAAATGCTAGAATGCTAAGAATTGTTCGCATAAGATTGGTTTTATAGGGCTTCAAAAAAAATAGATAAATCGATTAATTCAATTGGTCAGTTTGACAATATCATTTTGGCAAGGTTAAATGCTTACTTAGGAAAATCTGAGCTAACAATTGGTTTCTAATTCGATAGCTTCAAATCATTTTTTATAGTTTATCAATAAGGTTTACAGAAATTTGATATCCATTATTTCAACCAAGCAATTATTAATCATCGCCAGTTGATACTAAAGCAACTCAGCATCAGCAAGATTATTTGGTCGAAAATTTCTATCGATAATTTCATGTAAAACTTTACTATTGATTGGTTTGGTAATGTAATCGCTACAGCCTGCTGCCATGGCAAGTTCTCGGTCGCCTAAAAGGGCATAAGCCGTTTGCGCAAGGATAATTATCTTTTGATTGAATTGCCGAATTAAGCGAGTAGCCTGAAAACCATCCATAATTGGCATTTTTAAATCCATCAGTACCAAATCCAAATCTTGATGCTTTTTACATAATTCCACTGCTTGCAGTCCGTTTTCTGCAGTAATAATTTCCATACAAAAATCTTTAATTGATATGCTTAATAGCGTTCTGGAGGTTTCAACATCATCCACAATTAGCACTTTGAGTTTTCTATCATACATTGACATATCCCGCACATCATGACCTACAGCAAGCGTATCTCCTTTTTTATCAATAATATACGGAATAGTAAAATGGAATGTTGAACCGTGATTTTCAGAATATGGATTATCGTCACTGCTAAGCCAAAGTTTTCCTCCCATCATTTCCACGTATGCTTTGGTAATGGATAATCCTAATCCAGCTCCTTGAAATGCTCGTACATCGGAAATATCTGCTTGTATAAATCTCTCAAAAACTGCTTCTCTTCGGTTTTCAGGAATGCCAATTCCACTGTCTTTGACATAGAATTCCAAAAATTCTCCTTTCAATTCATAGCCAAATTCAACGAAACCTTCATCGGTAAATTTCAGTGCATTCTTCACTAAATTAATTAAGATTGCAAGCAATTTTTCTTTATCACATACAATTTCAGCTTGTTCATCTAACAATGTTTTGGTGGTGAAGATGCTTATATCCTTTTGCGAAGCTTCTAATTTAAAGAAGTTGCGGATGTAATCAATATGATGATTGATATTATTTACCGAAATAGAAAGTTGCATTAAACCCGATTCTATTTTAGAAATATTGATAATGTCGTTGATGATATTCAGCATTCTATTTCCACTTTTGACAATAATATCCACGTAATCGCGCCTATCATCACCACTCAGATTTGGTTCACTTAATAGCCCTGCAAAGCCAAGAATCCCATTCATTGGAGTTCGTATTTCGTGACTCATATTGGCTAAAAAAGCCGATTTTAAGCGTTCACTTTCTTCAGCCTTTTGCTTGGCAAAGGTCAGATCTTCAATCATCAATTGCCTTTCGAGAAAGATTGATATTTGATGCGATACCATTTCTAAAATATCGGTATCATTTTGACTAAAAGCCTTGGTAATAGTATAATGTTGCAAAACCATTACGCCTTTAATTTCACCCTTCAAGTAAATTGGAACTCCCATAAAGCAGGCTGGCACTTTGCCAATAAGTTCAATTTCTTGCTCACTTATTAAAGCGTTGATTTGCTTTTTGTTTAACAGTAAGGTTTTAGCTTGCTTAATAAGTTGTCCCGATATAGATTGATCAACACTCCATTCATTATAAAAACCAATTTCATCTTGAAATGCTACTTGATTGAGTGTATTTTTCTCGGCATTGTAGAGAGCCACGAAGAAGTTGGAAGTATTAAAAAGTTGACCAAGCTTACTTATTACGCTTTTAATAATTTCACCAAAGGATTCTGATTGCAAAATATCCCGCATTATGCTTAACTGCATCTGTTGAATTAAAACCGATCGTTTGCTATCTGTTATCTCCATTAAAATAGTCATAACAGAGGGGGTTTTATCTTTACCAAAATACAAAGGCCTCAGACTATTATAAAACCATTTATTGGTGCCACCAATGATTAAATTCAGTTCTTGATTTAATATTTCACCTTTTTCAATTACTTCTTGATATTGTTGAATTAGATCATCTGCTTGTCGTTGAGCCACAAAGTCTTGAATATTGTAGCCTATCAAGCTGTTCTTGTCATTCAACTCAAAAAGTTTTACCGCTTGGGCATTGGCAAATAGGAAATTACCCTTCGCATCCACAACAGCCAAATACTCTTGCATGGTCTCAGTGAGTTGACGATAATTTTGTTCACTTTCTACCAATTGATTTTCAACTATTCTACGCTCTGAAATATCGCGGACAGTGGTAAATAATGCAGCTTTTCCATTATATGGAATGCTTGACAAAGAAACTTCGCAATAAAATTCTGTATTATCAATGCGCTTATGAATCCAGTCAAAAGTGGTCAATCCAGTTTTAAAAGCATTCGCTATATGTTGCATGGCTGCATAACTTGAATTGGCGCCATCTAGCTGTATATCAGGAGATAAATCAACAGATGTTTTGCCAATAATTTGTTCCTTTTGGCAAGCAAACATACGAGCAGTTGCCTTGTTACAATCCACAAAAACACCATCAATCTGCACAAGATATGCATCAGGCGAATCCAGAAACAGGATGCGGTGCTTTTCTTCACTATCGGCTAAATGCTTTTCTGCTCGTTTACGTTCTGTAATATTCTGAATAAAGACCGTAGCACCTAACACTTCACCCGAAACAATTACAGGGTTCCAATTTATTCCGTAGTAAACGTCAAAATGTGGTTGATGCTGAATTTCGTTAAAACTTTCCCCTTTAAGCACCCGATCAATTCTTGATTTTACTTCCATCAGGGTGGCTTGATGATCTATGTATTCCAAAATATTCTTCCCTAATTCGATGTTTTTTTTCCAAACAACTCGCATCTCCTTAAAGTAATTAGTATTGAATGTGGTGAAGCAATAATTCCGGTCTACAGAAAAAATATTAATGTCTTTAGGACTATTAATCAATGCATTAAGAAGAGAATACTGCTCTTCACTTTTATCTTGTGCTAGCTTTCGGGAGGTAATATCTCTGATAATATTTAACCGTGCTTTTATCCCTTGATATTGAATAATCGTAATTTTTACATCCACAATGTGTTTTTCACCCTTTCGATCCACAAAAGAGGATTCAAATTCAAGAGTTCCCTTTTCAATCAACTCAAGCATCTGTTCAGCTACTATTTCATTGCAGAAACAATTATTAAGTTCAACTAAGGTACTGTTTATTAATTGTTCTTTTGGGAATCCAAACAATTTAGCAGCTGCATCATTAACAGCAATTATTCGAGGACTAGAGCCATCTGTTGGTAACGTCAATATCGACAAGCAATCGCGATGAATATTGAAGAGCATCCTATATTTTTCTTCACTATTCTTCAGTTCAGCTTCGGCTATTTTGCGGCTTGTAATTTCTTTTGAGGTTCCAACAATCCCAATTATTGACCCTTCTTCATTATACATCGGCGCTTTGATGGTTTCAAAAACTTTAAGCGCTCCTTTAATATAAAAAGTTTCTTCAACTTTAATGAGCGTTTTTGATTGCAATACTTCTTGGTCGCTTTTATTGCATATTGTTCCGAATGTGTGCCAGTTTGGATTTTCTGGATGTTTGTCGCGTTCGCGTTCCGAAAAATATACATCTGTTTTTCCTATTGGTTCTTCTGTATCATTGGTCATTAGAAATTCGTTGCAAATAGCTTTGTTAGCAAAGATATATTCCTTTTGGAGGTTTTTCGCCCAAATCAGTTCAGGTAAAGTATCAGTCATTAAGCGCGTTAGATCATAAAATTGATGATACTTTTTCTCGCTTTCGATGAGCGCTTGTTTTGCTATTTTACGATCAGTAATATTTCTAAAATTGATTACTATAGCTTGAACATCAAGATCATGAAACAAATTTGAAAAAGTACTTTCAACCCAAAAATATTCGTCTTTGCTATTTCGCAAACGGTACTCTAGTGTAGGTTGGAAACTCGGATTTAGGACGATTTTATTAAGCTCTTCGTCTAACCATTGAATATCATCTGGATGTATGCATTCTTTTGGGTTCTGTTGATATAAACCCTCAGGCAAATCACCAAACATTTTTTTAGCACTATTGCTGATATATTTGAACAGTCCAAACTGATTAATCAATACGATTCCATCGGCTGCATTTTCGATAATCGCTTGGTAATGTCGAGCTATGTGATTTACTTGCTTTTCGGTTTGTTTACGTTCAGTAATATCAATAGCAGTTGCCAAAACCGTTGGCGCTTGATCTGGCAATGAGAGAATAATTGCATGTAAAAGTATATTTATTAATTCACCATTTTTCTTGCGAAAGATGGTTTCGGTTTCTCCAACACCATGTGCTTCAATTTGATGCGTAATTTCAATGGTCGAACGACGATTTTCCTCTGCGGAGAAGTATAAGATTGAATTATTTTGGCCAATCAGTTCTTCTTTTTGATATCCTAATAATTCACAAGTTTTGGGATTTATTTCGGTTATTATCCTATCGCGACTAATACCCATGGCAATCGGGCTTTTATCAAATGTTCTAGTCATTAGCTTACGACCTTCTTCTAGCGCTATTTCGTTTTGCTGTTGAATGGTGACATCACGTAAGGCTATTACCCTAAATATCTCATCCCCTTTTAAAAAGTTTCGCCCTTGAATTTCAACAAATCTCAATTCTCCTTTTGCGTTAATAGCTCTAATGATATATGAATCAGCATATTCCTTATTAATATTTTCCTTTACAGTATTTATATCGTCAGGATGTACATAATCAAAAACATTTTTTCCTATAATTTCTTGATATTTATAGCCCGTTATTTCAAGAAATGAGTGATTAACCTCTAAAATTTTACCATTTCGATGGATAATAATTCCTTCAAAAGTTAAATTTGATAATAATTTATATTTTTCTTCACTTTGCCTAAGCTTTTCCTCAGCTTCTGTTCGTCTAATTAATTCTTGTTTAAGGTGTTCGGTGCGTTCATCAACCAATTGTTTAAGCCTTTCAGTTTCTGATTTTTTGAGTTGGCTAGCTTCCTTAATTTTAAACATAGCTCGTATCTGAGCAATCAATTCAATATTGTCAATCGGTTTAGCAAGAAAGGCCTCTGCTCCCACTTCCAAGGCTTTGATTCTATTTACTTTATCATCTCTGAGCGCGGTTAAAAAAACTACTGGAATATCTTTTAACTCTTCATCTGCCTTTAGTTTTTGACAAACTTGATAGCCATCCATTTTGGGCATTAGAACATCTAACAAAATCAGGTCAGGTTCTATGGCGACTGCCATTTCCAAACCTTGCATTCCATTGGAAGCAGTGAAAACCTTAGCATTTGGGAATGATTCATAAATTAAAGCTTTGAGACTTATGAGATTATCCTCTAAATCATCAATGGCGAGTATTCTAATTTTATCGATTTCCATAAACGAGCTTATTGATGGTTTGATATAATTTATCGATATCGATTGGCTTAGAGAGGAAGGCCTCAAAGCCAAGCTCGGTAGTCTTTATAATTTCATCATTCATCACACTTGCAGAAACAGCCACGATAGGTATATCCTGCAATTCGGGATTAGAGCGTATTGCTTTAAAAGCTTCCATTCCGTTCAAAATGGGCATCTCAATATCCATCAAAATTAAGCGAGGTTTATGAAGCTTGGCCATTCTGATTGCATCAAAACCGTTTAACGCTTTCAAAACTTTAAATCTATCTTTCAATAAAGCTTTAATAGTTAGCATATTATCAGGATTATCCTCAACTACAAGGATTTCAATATTTTCATCATAGTTCGGGAATATTATTTCAGTTTTGGAGATTGGTTCCTTTATAATATCAAACATAGAACTTACCGCGGCGAGTAAGTCCTTTCTATTAATATCGCCTTTTTGTATTAATTGGTGCACTCCACTTCTTTTCAAAAACTTCAGTTCCTCCTTGCTAATGTGTTTTGCGGTAAGAATCAGTACTTTCACATTCATGGTATCTTCGTTTTCGCGTATTCTAGCAAGCACCTCAAAACCATCAATTTCTGGCATCATCAAATCTAAGATTACCGCTTCCGGAATATGCTTGCCAATTTGCTCGATTGCTTCGTTGCCATTACGAGCCACGTGGATTTGATATCCTTGTTCGCTTAAAACATCGCTTAATTGAATGATTGCTGGCTCACTATCATCAACCAAGAGGATATGGATTTTGTGTGCACTCGAAAGCATTCTGGGCGCGGTAGCAAATTCCTTTTCCGAATCGAGTAATGTAGGCAAATGACTCATTTCCATTTTCATAGTTACTGGTAGATGAACGATAAATTCGGAACCATAATTGAGTTGACTTTGTACTTGGATGTATCCATGCAACATCTCAACGTATTTTTTGGCGATCGATAAGCCGAGTCCTGTGCCGCCAAACTTTTTTGAATTTGATCCATCGGCTTGTCTAAACTCATCAAAAATATTCTCAAATTGATTTGATTCTATACCAATTCCGGTATCTTTAACACTTATAATTATTTCTTGAGAATTAGCTTGAATTGCGACAGTAACTTTTCCATGCTCAGTAAATTTAACTGCATTGCCAATCAAATTCGTAAATATATGACGACATTTTGCTGCATCTGATTCTATCTCGATAAGCGTGTTGCATGGTATCTGCTCCAATTCTAAGTCCTTAATTTGGGCTTGCGGTTTTATCAAATCAGTAATTTCGGTCACTAAAAGACAAATATCAAAAACTTGAATCTCTAACTCCTCCCGACCTGATTCAATTCTAGCAAGATCTAAAATGTCGTTTATTAAATTCAGCAAATGCTTTCCATTTCGTTGTATTACACTGAGATAGCTAAACTCCTCTTCAGAGATAGCATTTTGAAGTTTTCGTTCCAGTACGCCAGAAAGGGCAATTACCGAATTGAGTGGGGTCCTCAATTCGTGACTCATATTGGATAAGAAAATGGTCTTCATCTTATTCATATCCTCTAATTGCCTTTTCTGAAACACAAGCTCATTATTCTGAACCAACAATTCATCCTTTTGCGAGGCTATTTCAGTTTTTTGTATGATTAAATCATGATTCTTCTTTTCAAGTTGTGTACTTAATTCTTTTAAATTGTTGGTATTTAAAATATTAGAAATACTACTTGTTAAAATTTTCTGCGTAAAATATACAAATTCAATAGCTTTAGTGGAATAGGCATTGACACTTGCTAAGGAAATAATGGCCAAAACTTGATTGTGTTCAACAATAGGGATATTGATAATTTCTGTTGGCATCATTTTACCAGACACCATGCTAAACTCAAAAATATGATTTGGATTTAAGTTTTTGATGTGTTGAATTTCTTTTGTGCTTAAGGACAGTCCAAATTCCCCCTCGTAATTGGCTGAATCGAATGATTGTTTTGCTTTATCACTTAGTCCAATCGATTGAAAATGATAAAATTGCTTATTGTTTTCTGATTTTAAGTAAAAAGCAGCCATCTGCGAATTAGTGTGCTGGCATAGATTTTTGAGCATGGTTTGAAATATTACTGATGACTCCCCTTCCATAAGCATAGTTTGGGCAAGTTCATTATTTTTTTTGTTTAATTCTACATTTAATTGTACTTGCGATACTAGTTGGTTAAATGAACTAGCGAGTAGTCCTAACTCATTCTTATTCATAAAATTAAATCGTACGCCTAGGTCGCCATCTTTGAACCGATTGGTCAGTTTAGTAAACTCCATAATAGGATTCAAAACGCCAACGCGAATTACAAAATAGAAAATTATAACCACGAGTACAGCTATTAATATTAATACCCCTAAACTTTTTGCCATCTGGATAAAAAGATGAAAGGATCTCTTCTCAATTCCCTGGGCTTTATTAGAGGCAAACTGATCGATAATCGCTATTTTTTTCTCAAGCAACTTAATATGATCGGAATCGACTTCATCTGTTGAATGCATATTTAAATTAGTCGCTAATTCAAATTGCCCTACTTGTATCAGATGAATAACCTCTTCTCTATTTTTTCTACAAGTATAAAAATCGATCCTTAAAGATTCAATTTGCTGTTTTGGACCCAAAAACTTATTTTCAAGTATGTCCAATTGACGAATCGCATCTTGATCTTTTAAATAAACCGCCTTCAGATAATCGTTTTGACGTTGAGTATCCTTTGTAATCAAAAATTTCTCAAAGTTCCAATGAATCAAATAAACATCCGTTCTTAATTTACCAATGTCCCGAGAAACCTCCATTGGATGTTCATACATCAATTCAATTTGCTCATGCATTTTAAGCAATTGAAAATTAGAGAATATTCCTATTGAAGTCATTAATAGGATTACCACCGTAAAACTAATTTTCATTTGGGTTCTGATTGTTAAATTACTGAAATTCATACATTTAAAATTAACTCGGTGAATATTAATATTTTCGTTTAATCGTTCTGATATTAAAGTAACAAATATTTAAAATTAAGCAGGTTTCATTTGGAAAACACAGGAATTAGGCACTATCTCAACCAAGGAAGCGGCCATTAGAATTTCCCTTTCAGTTTCACCACTTATGAGATAGCTATCTTTCGACATACATTGTAGAACTCTATTGATTATTTTCTTTTGAATGCTCGATTTGTAATAAAAAAGCAAATTGGCAATCATAATAATGTGAAAATCACCGTATATGCTAACTGAAGGACAATTAGTTTTCTCGCTAATTAAATCAAAAGTTGAAAATGAAATCTTTGTTTGGATTGATGGCTTGATACAATAATTAGATTCTTTTAGATCAAAGCCAAGCTCGACTTGCTCCTTACTCAAACTTTTCAATTCATCATGGCTAAAAGCGGCTTTTTTTGCCTGATTAATAATCATATTACTGCGATCGGTAGCAAAAATTCTATATCGTGGACTAAGTAAATGGCGTTTAAAAAATTCTTCCAAAATAATAGCTAAACTAAAGGCTTCTAGCCCCGAAGCACAGGCGGCTGACCAAACGCGTATCTCTTTATTGGAAGGAAAATTAGCGTTAAAAAATAAAGTCGGAAAAACCACATTGGATAAAACAGCGTAGGTAAACGGATTACGAAAAAAATCGGTGTAGTTATTTTGAAGTTTAGCCACTATCTTTTCAACATTTTGTTGTTTACCTTCTATTGCTTCAGGCTTAGACTCTTTAAACAGTTCCTTGATAATGGAAATATTTTTTAAAATAATTTGCTCCACAAAATCATCCTTATAATGGCTAGTGTCTAGGTGAAATTCATCATGAAGACGTTTAACAATTTGCTTGATTGATTGTTTCATTTTTTTGAGCGCATAAATCGATAACAATTTTGTCCAGTAAGGGTAAAAATCAATGCCCTAAAGATATAAATTAATCTCGAAAATTCTACCCTATAATTTTAAAAACTTAAGATTATCTAAATCATAGATTCATAGTATTTTATCATCATTATCAGTTTTATAGCATCAGTATTCTAACATTTTTTTGATAGCAAAATAACGATAAAACAGTATCCTTTCATCTCTCACAATTTGAGCATTGTCCTAAGACACCTGATAATTGCATTTTTTTAAATCAAGTAATGTGAAACCAGCAGAAAAACCTAGACAGATGCAGAATCTTTTTGATAAATGGCAGAAAGCAATAAAACACTGAATCAATTTGCCATTTTAAAAGCAATATACATGATGATGCCTACTTCTAATACCAGATATATACATATTAAATATCATTTCATTTTAGGATAAAAAATCTCGTTATGACTCACTAATAATATTAATTAATTGCTACTAAATTATTAATTTATGGAAAATCAATACGTTATAAAACATGGCACACTGATTGAAAAGGCGTACTCAGGAGAATAGAAAACATCCCCGTTTTCAAATAGTTGTTTTAGAATAGCAATGTTAACCAAGAGTCCGCCTTGAGCAAGCGGACTTCTACTTTTATATACATCCCATAATTGTTTTAGTTGTTTCAGAAGTTCTAAAAAATGGCTTCTTTCACTATTAAAATCTATGCTTAAGAGGGATTCTAAAAATTAGATTTTTTGAGGCGCACAAGATTTTAAAACCGCAGTTTACTGGTGTAAATGCGATGCACTGAGCAAGTCTACCCTGAGCGAAGTCGAAGGGAAGTGAGGATTTTAAAATTGAAGTCCAACGAAGAAAAAGCAATTTTTAGAACTCCCGTTAACTAAGTTCAGCTCGCCATACTATGCCTATTTAGTTGGTGGTTTTTAAAACCATTTTTTTAGAATCCCAATGATTAACTTACCGTTTACTTTTGTTTTCTGACCTCTCACATCCAATTATTCGCCGAAAACTTTATCTCTCTTTACTTTTTTGCTCAACAATCTATATTTGTTTCATAAACTTTAAAATCTATCTTATGAAAACAATTTTAGCAATTATCATCGTATTTACAAGCTTTCTAAGCTTTGGTCAAAGTCAGGGCAGTTTATCAGGTTATATTATCAACAAATCGGAGAATACAAGCCTGCCAGGAGCATCAATCGTGATTCATACCCGAAATGGAATACAAGGTGCTATCAGTAATATTGATGGACATTTTATCATTAAACCCATAGAACCAGGAAGATATACCGTAGAGGTTTCTTATGTTGGCTTTCAAACACGTTCTGTAACAAACATCGACGTTCGCGCTGATTTTGACACTGATTTGGGTAATCTGCTACTCAGTGCAGGCATTGGGATGGATACCATCATTATTTATGGCAATCAAAAACCATTAATTAACAAATATGATGGAAATATTGTAGCAATAGATTTAACGCAAAACAAGAGAATGCCTGATAATCGATCGATTATGCGAACAATAGAAGCCATTAGTACTGAATTCTTTATCAGTGATAACCAAAGGGAAATCCATTTCAGAGGTTCACGCGATGATATGACTGCCTATATAATTGATGGCGTAAGAGTTCCTGATACGCGCGGAATACCCGGCTTTGCAATTAGTAATACAACCATTTATGCTGGCGGAATTCCTGCAAAATACGGCGATTTTACCGGCGGCGTAATCGTAATTGAAACACTTGGATATTTCGATTGGCTTAGTATTAAACAGGCTAGAGATCGTCTGTATTGGGAAACTTCACAAAGCAATACCCCCACAGAGGATAATTAAGTTTTCAGTATTCAAATCCTTCTAATTTACTCAAAATGAAAAGCTGGAATTTTATGAAGCAGGGAATTAGGTTTATTTGCTGGATGAGCCTATTCCTTGCCTTGGAGGGTTTCTCCCAATCGATAAAAGTTTCTGGAATTGTCGTCGACTCCGTGACCCATAGAGCTATTCCAAATGTAAATATAGCAGTCGATGCATCCAAAATTGGCACCTCAACCGATGCGAATGGTAAATTTTCACTTGTTATTCCAAACAATCGAAGTACCATAAAAATAAGTCATGTGGGTTTTAAAACTCAACAAAAATTAATTTACCGAGTGGATACTCAACTGGTAATTCAGCTAAAAGCGGAAACAAAGAACTTAGGAATAGTTGAAATTTCATCTAATCGCATTACGAATCTTGTTGAAAAGAAAAATTTATATGTTATTGATTATTTGATTTTTGAGAATAAAATTTGTGTTTTATGCTTCAAAAACAGACAAAGTCAGCAGGCCCAATTAGTGCTTTTGGATGGCTATGGAAATCAAATTGAGTCGAAAGAAATGGAATGGATTGATAAAATTGTGAATGATTATAAGCTAGAACCCTTTTTAACCAGTAAGAAAAGTGCCCTGCAAATCCTGATCCTTGATTCCATAATAGCTTTTGGAAATGAAATAGAAATGGATGAATTTAACGAAATCAACGAAGCTATCATTGCTTATCAAAGTCCATTTTATTACATACGCCACAACTACTACGACAATCAATTGGTACGCATCTACCGCTACAATGAACAAAATCAGGAGGTAAAACTTTTGAAATCGATAACTGATTCAGCAGGAATCGAACGACTTAAAGACAAAGCCCGCTTGCAAAGTGCTTTAGATTATACTGAAGCAGATGCTAGATTTGAAGAAATGTGCTTTTATGCCCCTAAATATTTGCCTCTTATCTATTTTGACACTTCATTTTTACTGTTTAATTTCAATGAAAATAGAATTGAAAAACTTGACAAACAAGGAAATACAATATCGAATACCGCCATTGAATTCCATCAACAGCCGGATTGGAAACAGGATTTATTAATAGATAGCGTACAGAAAAAAATCTATGCTGTATTTGCTAAAAATGGTCAATATAAAATTGCCGAAATTGATCTCCAATTGGGAAAAATTGGCAACAAAATCAACATCCCTCATTTTCAACACCTTGAAAATATGCAAATTAATAATGGAAGGTTATATTTCCTATATCAGGGAAACATCGACAATCGTTACAAGGAATTGTATTGCATGTACCTCTAATATCACAAGCGTATACGCGGATCCAAGTAGGCATAGATAATATCCACCAGAATATTTATTATAACTAGCATCACAGAAATCAGCATCACCGCTCCCATCACCACTGGCAAATCATACTTGTTCAATGCATCCACTATTGCCACTCCTATCCCTTTCCAGTCGAAAACGTACTCTACAAATACAGCCCCAGCCATAAGCGATGCTAGCCAACCTGAAATGGCGGTGATAACAGGATTCATCGCGTTCCGCAGACTGTGTTTCATCAAAATTCGTATCGGTGATAAACCTTTGGCTTTGGCTGTTCTAATATAATCTTGCGACATAACATCAATCAAAGAACTACGCGTAAGTTCTACCACAATGGCTAAAGGTCTAATTCCAAGAACAATGGCCGGTAAGATTAAATTTTTAAGATTTATAAACTCACCTCTTCCAAAATCATCCACCGAATACAGACTACCAAACATGCTCAGTCCTGTATATGGAGCAAGCACAAAGGCAAAAAGCCATGCAAACAGAATAGCTGCAAAAAAGCTCGGTAATGACATTCCACTGGAACTAACCACCAAGGTGATTTTATCAAACCAACTATCTTTATAGATTGCCGATAAAATCCCTAGTATGAGGCCAAAAAATAGCGCGATAGAAACGGAAACTACCGCCAGCAAAGCGGTTTTTGGAAACGCTTCATTTAATATTTCGGTCACTGGCCTAGCATTTTGATAGGATCTTCTCAGGTAAGGCGGTTTAACTACCATTACCCACTGATTGCCCAAACGGAATAAAGGGCGGGCACTAGAATACTTTTCTGGATTGAAATACCAAAAACTTTCGGCATCGTTTCGCTTGTGAAACGACACGGGCGATAAATCATTCAGATAATTTAAAAATTGGATTCCAATGGTCTGATCTCTTCCTAAATCTTTGTTAATAGCAGCCACCGAAGCACTGTCTGCCCTTTGTCCAAGCATCATTCGAGCTGGGTCTCCTGGTAGCACATTAAAAAGAAAAAAAACGATGCTTACCACCCCTACAAGCACCAGGAAACCATAGAAAAGCCGCTTGAAAATAAAGTTTATCAAAGAGTTGGTTTTTTAAGCTGAGAGAATTCTGGAAAATTACGATAATGATAATTGGCCAATATTTTACCAGTTCTGACAACAATTAAGCCTGGATTGGAACGAATAGCCATTTTCAAAGCCGTATCATCGCTGTAATAAACAGGCATTTCTGCAAGTTCATTTTTATTCACAAACAGTTTTAATTCATCAGGTAAAGCACTCGTTAATAGTACCATACGTTGATTCGCATTTTCGGCTTCCGTATAAAATTGATTTATTTCAGCTATTGTTTGAAGCGGAAATTTATTCAGATTGTACACCACTAGTAAATATACATTTTGTGAATCCGACACTAATTCTTTTGAAACATCATTTCCATCTGCATCAAGCATGGGGAAAATATTCATGTCTGCAATATTAGGATCTTCTTCGCGCGAAGATAACCATTGGTAATTAGCCATAAAAACTGAATCTTGCCATGGTAAATCCTTCGACAAAAACTCTTTTTCTTCCCCAGTGGTTTTATGTTTATAGGTCAAGAAATATTTTACTGGCTTGGGATTTTCAGGAAGTAAGCGATTGTCCACTTTCCAGGGGCGAAAATTGATTATTGGCAAATTATTAATATTATACTGCTCAAAAAATACAAAACCAAATACCACAACTCCTATAATCCCCCATTCTAGCATTTGGTTTTGGTATTTTCTAAAATCATACCGACGTAGTAACACCAGTATTACCAATGCGTTTATCACCAGATTTTTATAAAAAGTTTGCCAATTGGTAATTATTAGAGCATCGCCAAAACAACCACAATCTGGAACAGGACTGTAAAGAGCATCATATAAAGTGGTCAAAGTGAAGACTAACATCATTGCAAAAGCGAGCCAGCTCAACCATTTCATCTTTATTCGGAGCAACAATAGTAGACCAAGCGAAAACTCAAACGCATTCAGAATCACTGATAAAATTAATGCCATAGGCGCTGCCCAATCCATTCCATAGGCGAAAAAATAATCCTCAATTCGGTATTGAGTTCCAAGGGGATCTACACCTTTTACAAAGCCTGAATAAATAAATAATAATCCTAAAAGAACTCTGGAAATATTCAATACCGAAGCATTAATTTTTCTATAAAATACTAAGGCCAAAAGCATGTTGGCACCCAATAGTAAAAGGAAAAACAAATTGTATTCTTCAATTTGCGAAATCAAATACGCACTGCCAAGATTTAGCAATAATAACAACCAGCTAAACCAGTTAATTTCATTGTTCGGGTGATTTGTGTACCCAATATTCTTCTTCATTTAAAAACAATTTAAAAAACTCCTAATTAAAAATTTATATAAATAACATTAATATAATCAATTAGCTAAATTTAATTAAAGCAAACATTGCATAATTAATCATGTCATTATAGCTTCCTTCCGGACCTTCAGAAATGACTGTTTCACCACGATTGTCTTCAATTTGCTTTAAACGATATAGTTTCATTAGAATAATATCCGTCAGAGAGGAAATACGCATATCTCGCCATGCTTCGCCATAATCATGATTTTTGTTCAGCATAAGTTCCTTAGCAGCATTTATATAAAAATCGTACAACTTCATGACTTCCTCGATTGGCATACGCGTATCAGCTTCGCCTGCTGTAGGTTTTTGAAATAATTGTATAATCGCCATGACCGAATAATTAATGATTGCAATAAATTCGTTGCGAATATCTTCTTCTACCTTTTGAGTTCCTTTTTCTTCAATACTTCGGATACGATTGGCTTTAATAAAAATCTGATCAGTCAAACTCGATGGACGCAAAATGCGCCAAGCAGTTCCGTAATCCTTGGCCTTGAGGTAGAAAATATTTCTACAAACTTGAATATTAAGGTCGAATTGTTGTTCAGTATTACTCATCGTTGACAATAATTTTTGAAATGGCTAAATTAAAAAAAAGCCGTCTTGATTTGGTCCAAAACGGCATTTTTCTATGGAATAGTTTTTAATGTTTACAAAGTAGTATCAGCTTGTGCATTTATTTTTTCAATTTCATCGAGTATTTGTTGAGGGCTTTTTCCCAATGATGCGCGATAAGCCTTAGCATTCTCAATCATCATACTATCTGACTCTGCAAAATTCTTAATCAAATAATCTAAAACAGCTGCTGCTTCATCTATTTTCCCTAAGCGGTCATCGAGAATAAAGGCCTTAAATTGCAATGCCGCTGGAATTAATTGATGTGTTGGATATTCATTGATTAAGCTATCTAGGCTGTTAATGGCCTCGATGCTTTTTCCCAGACCTACTTCCACTTGCGAAGACTTATACCAATAGCTAGGACTCAAACTATCTTGAGGATATAGCGAAGCGAACTTGTGATATAAAACGACTATTTCATTGGGTTTACGATCGTCGAGCAATTGTTCGGGATGATTAAAGATGATAGTTTCGAGGCTATCAATTTGGGCTATCATAAGGTCTTTTTCAGAGTTTTTAGGCTGGCACGAAAAAGCAAAAATAGCAACAAGTGCAATTACTAATAATTTTAATCTGTTCATATTCATTTAGTTAATGTGTTTTAAATTCTTTTCTTATTCAAATTTGGAAAGATCATTCGGTATTCGGCTTTTGTTTTCCCACGTGAGATATCTACCAATTTACCTTTAATCATGGTTTTGCGGAGTGGCGAAATATGGTCAACAAACAAAACTCCCTCAAGGTGGTCGTATTCATGTTGAATAATTCTAGCTTTTATGCCATCGTAAATTTCATCATGAAACTGCCAGTTTTGATCATAATATTGAATTTGAATTTGAGATGATCGACTAACATCCTCATTAATACCTGGAATACTCAAACATCCCTCATTAAAATCCCATTTATCACCCTTTTCTTCAATAATTTTGGCATTGATAAACACCTGCTTAAAGTCAATAGATTCGGGTATTTCGTCACTAAATGGATTGGCATCGATTACAAACAGGCGAATTTGCTTATTAATTTGTGGGGCCGCAAGTCCTACCCCATTTGATTCATACATGGTTTGATACATATCGTCGATGAGTTGATCCAGATTTGGATAATTTTGGTCAATTTCAACCGATTTCTTCCTCAAATTAGGATGTCCGAATGCTACAATTGGGAATATCATTGCAGTTAAATATTTTTTATGTTAATAGGTATTGATTGAACTCATATAGGATTGTAAAATTATTGTTGCACTAATCTTGTCGATTAATGCTTTATCTTTCCTAGCTTTTTTACTTATACCGCTATCGATCATACTTTGAAAGGCCATTTTGGAGGTGAACCGCTCATCCACCCGTTCGATTGGAATTTGCGGAAAAGCATTTTTGAGCCAGCTAACAAAATTCTCGACAAAAGGCGTTGATTCAGATGGTTTATTATCAAGTGTTTTAGGCAAACCCACCAAGATCAATTCTACAGGATTTTTTGCAATATATTGTTTCAAAAACTCATGGATATCTTTTACAAGAATGGTATCCAATGGGCTGGCAATAATTTTAAGTTCATCAGTTACTGCAAGCCCAATACGTTTTTGACCGTAATCAATGGCTAAAATCCTTCCCATCAGTATATTACTAGAATGAATTAGCGATGGCCATAAATTCTTCGGCTTTGAGAGAAGCGCCACCAATTAGTCCACCATCAACATCGGCTTGCGCAAATAGTTCCTTGGCGTTTTTAGCATTACAACTACCACCATATAAAATGGAAGTTTCGTGCGCTTGTTCTTCGCCATATTGGTCAATGATGAGTTGACGGATAAAGGCGTGCATTTCTTGAGCTTGCTCAGGAGAAGCTGTTTTTCCGGTGCCAATTGCCCAAACGGGTTCATAAGCGATTACGATATTAGAGAATTCGCTTTGCGAAAGGTGAAATATGCCTTCGACTAATTGGCTTTTAACAACCTCAAAATGTTTATTGGATTCTCTTTCTTCAAGTTGCTCACCAATACAAAAAATTGGTTGAATGCCATATTCAAGAAGCCGATCAACTTTAGCAGCAAGGCTAGCATTGGTTTCAGCAAAATATTTACGTCTTTCGCTATGACCTACGATAGAAAAGTCAATATCAATAGAGCTAAGCATCGCCGCTGAAATTTCACCTGTGTATGCGCCATCTTCATATTGGCTAACATTTTGAGCTCCCACTTTGATTTCAAAATCTTGGGCAAAATCAGTGGCTAACTCAAGATAAGGAGATGGAGGACAGATTATAATTTCTACTCCTTTAGTTTTTTTCTCTTCAATAAGTTCTCCTATTTCAAAAAGTAATTGGTCAGCTTTTTCAAAAGTGAGATTCATTTTCCAATTTCCAGCAACAATTTTCGGTCTCATAATAATTTAGTTTTTGATTGTATTTTGAGTATTGAGTGTTTGGCAAAAGTAATATTTATCCACTAACAAAATAGCCAGAATTGTAAGAAGTGACTATTGGTTTGAAGCTATTTTCCGGTATTTATTTTCTGATACTTACTTGCGTTACCGGGGTCGATATTCATAAAGATTGCTAACGCTTGCGACTTTTCATTAGCTTGTGCATCAGTAAATAAACCGATAAATTCATCCCGTTTGGCATCTAGTATTGATTTTGTAATTTGTAAATTTGGCTTTACGCGATGCACATTTTGCAATAATTTGAGTGAGTTGAGCACTTCAGTTCTGCCCTTTGCAAGATTGTCGAACATTAAATCAAAACCTAAGCGGTGATACCTATAATTGAAGGTTCTAAAATCTTCGTATCGCGAATTGAGAATATTCTCTAAAAACCAATATCGGTTATCGTCTTTTTCAAAGGATTTCCAACCAGAGTAGCCCGAATTTTGGGCATTATTTACAACCGTTTGCGCATTATTAAAATATTCACTTCCACCCAAAAGGGAATAGGAATCGAAATCCATTCCTATGATAACATAAGCGTAATAAGCTAAAACAGAGGTTAGATTACTCGAAAAAGTGTTAACATCAAAATTTAAAGGGTCGTATTCTACCCATTCAAAGGAGAATTTATCATCTTTCAAATTCAAAAGTGGAGAATTATACGAACTGTTAAAAATTGGGCGTCGTGATTGGATTTGAATGGTACCTTTGTACAAATCACCGGAAGTGCTTTTATCGAAACTAATAAAAACGCTGCATTCAATCCGCTCTTCGGGTTTAAACTTTCTATTGGTCCATTGCCGCGTATTCATAAATTCATAAATAGCAGTTTGCATCGTTTCAAATCGACGCTTATCAGCACCATCAACTTGTTGACTATTGACACTTACTTGACAGTTAAGCTCTTGGGCAGAAATATCAACCCATAAGAAAAGGGTAAAAAATAACAAGCTGAACCATTTAATCATAACATCAAGCTTTCAATTTTATCAACAATGTCTTTGGCCACTTCCTCTTTTGATTTCAAACCAAAACTTTGAGGATGTTCAGAACGGTCGATCATGGTAATCATATTGGTATCGTGTCCAAAGCCAGCCCCATTATCTTGTAATGAGTTAAGCACAATTAAATCGAGGTTTTTATGGTGTAATTTTTTAAGGGCATTCTCAACCTCATTTTCGGTTTCCAAAGCGAAACCAACCAAAAGCTGATGGGATTGTTTTTGATTACCCAAGGCAAGGAGGATGTCTTTGGTGGCTGTCAACTTTAGTACTGGCGCCACATTTCCTTTTTTTATCTTTTGAATTTCTTTCGTTTGCGGAGTAAAATCAGCCACTGCAGCAGCCATTATACCAATATCCATTTTGGGGAAGCATTCATTGCAAACCTCCAACATATCAGCTGCAGAAACAACATTTCTGCGATTAGTTATCCCAACTGGTGTTGCTAATGAAACAGGTCCAGCAATTAAGCTAACTTCTGCGCCTCTATTTGCCAATTCTTTAGCGATTGCAAACCCCATTTTTCCACTGGAGTGATTTCCAATAAAGCGAACCGGATCAATAGATTCAAAGGTTGGACCAGCCGATACCATTACTTTTTTACCTGTTAATTTTGAGAACTGTTCAAAATATTGTTTAATTTTTCGAAAAATATTTTCTGGCTCTTCCATCCTCCCTGCACCACAAAGTCCACTCGCTAATTCACCTTCGGTAGGTTCAATCAGGATATGTTTTCGATCGAGCAAGGTTTGAATATTTTTTTTGGTACTTGGATGTTTATACATATCCAAATCCATGGCAGGGGCAAACATCACTTCAGTTCTAGCGCTTAAATATGTGGTAAGCAATAAGTTATCAGCAATTCCATGAGCCATTTTAGCTAATGTATTAGCCGACAAAGGCGCTAATAATAGCAAATCTGCCCATAAGGCTAATTCAACATGGCTATTCCATTCACCGGTTTCAGGTTTAAAAACCTGTGTCAATACTGGACGGTTGGATACTGTACTCAAAGTGAGAGGGGTAACGAAATCCTTTGCAGAAGGAGTCATAATGATTTGAACATTAGCACCAGCTTTCCGCAAGAGGCGAACTAAGACAGGTATTTTGTAGGCAGCGATACTACCTGAAACACCTATTAGTATATTCTTATCTCTCAGCATTTTACCAATTAGAAATTATCTTTGGTGCTTTCTTTAAGTGGATTCCGGTAGTAAATTTGATTTTCAAGAAATTCGTGAATTGCTAGCAAGGTTGGTTTTGGTAGTTTTTCGTAAAAACGTGCTACTTCTATTTGTTCGCGATTTTCGAAAACTTCTTCCAATGTATCACCATTTACTTGAAATTCAGAAACTTTTTCGTTTAATTCTTCTTTTAAATCCAAGCCAATTTGATTGGCTCTTTTTGCCAAAATTGCAATAGACTCATAGATATTATTGGTGTCTACTTCAAATTTATCAACATCTAATGATTCTGCTGAGGTATTAGTTTTTACTTTCTTGTAATCCATAATTATAATTATTAAAATTAATTTCTTTTTTTCTCGATTTTCTTAATTTGGTTCTGTGCTAAATGCAAATATCTGCTAGCCTGCTTGTTGTATTCACCCTCTGGAAACTTTGCTTTATAATCATTATAAGACGACATAACATCGGTGAAGCGCTCTTTTTGCTTTGCAGCAATACTTTTTACGGCGTAATCGTAATTGGCTTTAATAATTAGATATAGTGCTTGCTCTTTATAAGGACTCGATGGAAAATCTTTAATATGCTGATTAAGTGCATAAACAGCGGATTTATAATACTCAGTTTTAATGTATAATTGAGCAATTTCAAAATCTTTCACAAGTAGTTTAAATTGCAATTCGTCCATAACTCGATTAGCCTCTTTTACCCTTTCGCTGGTTGGATGTACATTAATAAAAAACTGCATTTCAGAAATTGCCTCTTTGGTGCTCGACTGATCGAGATTTGAAGGTGATGAATCAAGATATTTGCAATAAGCACTTAAGTATAAGCATTCTTCTGCAAATTTGCTCTTTGGAAATGTTTTGGCAAAATACTTAAAATGATAACTCGCAACGATATATTCTGCTTGCTTATAATAGGTTTGAGCATATAAATAATAGATTTGTTCAAGCTTATCAGTACCACGATAAAGTACAATCAGCTCATCTAAAAGCTGTTGAGCATGGTAAAAGTCATCTTTGGCATAATACTTCAGGGCAGCCTCATATTTTTGTTCAGTGGTACCCTTTTTAACTATAGACTGATAGCTATTGCAACTTGCAAAGGCAGTTGCAATAAGCAGATATAATATAATGTGACGGATTTTTAACATGGCTGCAAAAGTAGTTATTTGTTTAATACGGTTAAACCTATATTTATCGTTAATCAAGAGGATTTATTGCTCGCTCATTAAGTTTTTTATAATTAAAGTTTTAAGTCTAAAAACCTACAATATAACAAGTTATGATTAGTCACATAAAGTTAATATAAGGAATTATTATTTCAATTGAAATATCAAGCCATCCATTAAGGACGCTTTCTTTCACAAAATACTGGCTTAGAACGCAGGAATTATCATGTTATTGCAATTATTTTCATGCAAGAAAATACTTTCTTATTCAATCTTAGTGTGATTATATCTTACTTTTGCCGCCGATTAATCAATCCTCATTGAACCCAAGAAATACATGAATATACCCATTATATTAGGCATAGAATCATCCTGCGATGACACTTCAGCGGCTATTTTACATGGACAGAAAATTCTATCCAACGTAATTGCTAATCAAGAGATTCACCAGAAATACGGAGGAGTAGTTCCAGAATTAGCATCCCGAGCACATCAACAAAATATTATTCCAGTTATTGATCAAGCCATTCAGCAAGCAGGAGTCAGCAAGCGCGAAATTACAGCCATTGCCATTACGCGTGGACCTGGCTTATTAGGTTCTTTGCTGGTTGGCACTTCGTTTTCTAAAGGTTTAAGTTTAGGCTGGAAGATTCCAATCTTGGAAGTAGACCATTTGCAAGCACATATTCTAGCACACTTCATTGAAACTTCAGCCTCCATGCCGCAATTTCCTTTTCTATGTTTAACCGTTTCGGGCGGTCATACTCAAATTGTGAAAGTGAGCGATTATTTTGACATGGAAATTATCGGAAAAACAATAGATGACGCTGCTGGAGAGGCATTTGATAAAACAGCAAAAATCTTAGGTCTTCCATATCCAGGTGGGCCATTCATTGATAAATTGGCTAAAACTGGTAATGCAAAAGCTTTTCAGTTTCCTCTTCCTCGAATTTCAGGTCTTGATTTCAGTTTTAGTGGTATTAAAACATCCTTTCTATATTTCATGCGCGATCAACTGCGCAAAGATTCCGCATTTATTGAAAAGAACAAAGCCGATTTAGCTGCTTCAATGCAACGCATTATCATCGAAATATTGATGCAAAAATTAGTGAAAGCCTCTCGTGAAACAGGGATTAAAGAAATAGCGGTGGCAGGAGGTGTTTCTGCCAACAGTGGATTGCGTGCAGCGCTCATGGACGGAGAATCAACTTTCGGATGGAAAAGTCATATCCCTGAATTTCAGTACACTACCGACAATGCAGCCATGATTGCCATTGCAGGATACTTCAAATTTCTACAAAAGGAATTTCTGCCTCTTGATTTTACCCCTTACGCACGAGCCTTGCATAAAAATTAACGGAATTCCTTATATCCTAGTCCTTTATTTATCTTTATTAATTAACTGATTAGCAAACTCTTTACTGATATAATTGTCAGTACTCATCAATACATTGCTTGCAAATAAATCGGCCATGATGAGCATTTCTCTCCATTGATCCACCGACATGGAATCTATTAGCGATTTAGTAATCTGATGCAAATACAGATAATAAATTATTCCAGCATTGAAACTATCACCGGCACCCACAGCGCTGATGGGTTCCAACTTTCGCACCTCGATATGTCGTTGAGTTTTATTTTGCAGATAATCTATCCCTTCGGCATTTTTGGTATAAATTAGATTTTTAGTTTTTAAAGGTGCCAAACGCTCCACCACTTCCTCAAAAGAGTTGAGTCCAAAAATCAAATGGTAATCTTCATTCGATGCCTTTACAATATCAGCCAAACGAATATTATCCTCGATAAAGGGCAAAACGGTACTTAGAAGTGACGAATGATTTACCCTAAAGTTAGGGTCGTAAATTATAATGGCATTTCGCTTTTTCGCTTCCAACAAGAAATCTACCAATTGGCCTCTAACTTCGGCTTTTATACCATAAAATGAACCGAATAAGATTATGTCATCTTCTTGAACATCAGGAAATTTTAACTTTATTTTGTGAGGAGTATTGATTTTATAAAATGAATATTTAGGAGCATTTAAGTCGTCGATAAAGGCAAGTGCTAAACGCGATTTACTATCGGGATAGTGCGAAAAATAATCTACATTCACATGATTTTCAACTAGAAAATCAGACATAATATGCCCCACCACATCATCGGCTGTGTCGCCAACATAGTCAATTGGCACCCCTAAACGACCTAATGATACCGACGAATTAATCATTGCGCCACCGACCTTGGCATCAATGGGTTTGTTATTTTTAAAAATTATATCATAAATGGCTTCACCAACGGCATAAATCTTTCGCATAAAAAAATGTTTTTGGAGCGGTAAAAATAGTGCATATTCGCTCAAGATTAATTTTTAGAACACAAGTCTTCATTAAATATGTTTTTATTTGCAACAAAGACATAAAATCTTAACAAAATAAAGCATCAATAAACCTATTATTTTTATATCTTCGTCGAGAAATTTTTCAAGATACTATGAAGGGTAAAGTTGGGATTGTGACGGGTGCTTCTTCTGGAATTGGAAAGGCATTATGTTACGAATTAGCCAAGCAAGGTTCACATATTATATTAGTAGCTAGGAGATTAGAAATTATTGAAGAAATTGCAAAAGAGATTAACTTGCTATACAAGGTCGAAACATTGGCTATAAAAGCAGATGTGAGTATCGAAAGTGATTGCCAAAAATTTGTAGATCAAACGGTGGCTCGCTTTGGCAAAATTGACATTTTGATAAATAATGCAGGGATTTCGCAAAGAGTAATGTTTGCAAATCTTCAGTTGAGCGTGATTCATAAAGTGATGGACACCAATTTCTGGGGCAGTGTAAATAGTACAAAATTCGCATTACCTTATTTATTGGAGCAGAAAGGTAGTTTGGTAGCTGTGAGTTCAATTTCTGGATTCAGCCCTTTGCCTGCCCGCACTGGTTATTGTGCTTCAAAATATGCCTTGCATGGTTTTATGGAATCTTTGCGTATTGAATTGTTGCACAGTGGAATGCATATAATGGTTGTCGCACCAGAATACGTCAATAGCGAAATTAGAAAACACGCCCTCCTTGATCATGGTCAGGAACAAGGCGATAGCCCGCGTAAAGAGAGTGAAATGTTGACCGCTGAGCTGGTTGCAAAACGTATTGTTAAAGGTATCAAAAAGCGACGAAGAACGATGTTAATTGGAAAAATGGGAACTTTAATCGTAGGTGTATCGAGGATATTCCCTAAATTATCAGATAAATTAATTTATTACTACATTAAAAAGGAAACAGATTCTCCTTTTTAAACTTAAAAACAAAACACAATGGAAATTTTACTACTTAAAGGATTTAATGATTTAGAATTTGGGTTATCAAAAGATGGTTTTTTGGAAAAATACAGCCAATTTACCAATTTCGAAATCGTAGAAGAAGATGGAGAATACAAAACAGAGGCTATTTATATGCCTGAATTAGAAACCAGTATCTATTTTGAAGGTGACGAAACTGAAATGGCCTTTACCGCTTGCGAAACAGAAAATCCTGAGGCTTTGCTTTTTGGTGTGAAGATTTTTAAAAAATCAGAAGCCGAAATCACCAAACTCATACAAGATCATAAATTTAGCGACCTAGAAATTGAAATCGAAGAATGGGGCGAAAAAAGAGTTAGCTTTTATGATGCTATGGTCGATTTCTATTTTGAAGATGGAATGCTAACCAATGTTTCTTGGGGCATATTGATTCTGTAACTCTTTAGAATCATCTCTTAGGATTTTAAGACTTTGAGCAATTAAAAGCTCATTGTCTTTATTAACATACCTATTAGTTTCTTTAAAAAAACAAATGGATATTTGATTTATAAAGAATTTATTCTAGTATGCTAAAAATACTGTATAAAGCAAGTTAACACTACCTTAGGTTAATCCTAGAAGGAAAATATCTAGCCTAAAAGAAATATAAGTATTTAAGCTAATGTAATTTTATAAATCAGAATTAACACTAAAAATCTGCTGGAACTGGGTTACCCAAGTAAATATTTCAAAAAGTGAGCCTATAGTCAAAATGAGGCATGTTTTATAAAAACACAAAAGAGAGTCCAATAGACTCTCTTTTTCATTTGTTATTGCAGTTCTAGCCTTACATTTTCATCTTGGATTGCATGCTTTGCATCATCCTCGCTGAGTTATTAATTCCGCCACCTGCGGTCATCATTTTCATCATTTTGCGAGTACTTTCAAATTGCTTTATTAAATTATTCACTTCTTGAATAGTAGTTCCACTTCCTGCAGCAATTCTTTTTCTTCTGCTGCCATCGATAAGTTTGGGGTCTTCGCGTTCAGCCTCAGTCATGGAATGAATAATAGCCTCAACACTTTTGAAAGCATCATCATCAATATCAATATCTTTCAAGGCTTTACCCATGCCTGGAATCATCGACATCAAATCTTTTACATTACCCATCTTTTTAATTTGGCTAATTTGTTTCAAAAAGTCGTTGAAATTAAACTGATCCTTGGCTATTCTTTTTTGCAATCTTCGACTTTCTTCGGCATCAAATTGCTCTTGAGCTCTTTCAACTAAGGAAACCACATCCCCCATCCCCAATATACGATCAGCCATCCGGTTAGGATAGAAGACATCGAGGGCGTCCATTTTCTCGCCAATACCAACAAATTTGATTGGTTTATCCACCACCGAACGAATGGTAAGCGCTGCCCCACCACGGGTATCACCATCCAACTTGGTAAGCACAACGCCAGTATAATCAAGCACATCGTTGAAAGCCTTAGCAGTATTCACGGCATCTTGTCCAGTCATTGAATCCACCACGAAAAGCGTTTCATGAGGATTTATTTTTTTATGTACCGCCGAGATTTCATTCATCATTTGCTGATCCACAGCCAATCGACCGGCGGTATCCACTATAATAACATTGTATCCTTTTTCGCGAGCGTAGCGAACAGCATTTTCTGCAATTGACACTGGATTTTTATTTCCATCTTCATGGTACACCTCTACTCCTATTTGTTCTCCAAGCACTTTCAACTGAGTAATAGCAGCAGGCCGATAAACGTCACCGGCAACCAATAATGGCTTCTTTGATTTCTTTGTAAGGAGGTAATTGGCTAATTTAGCTGAAAAAGTAGTTTTACCAGAACCTTGCAATCCGGCGATAAGAATAATACTTGGGTTGGGTTTGATATTTAGTTCGGTATGTTCCCCTCCCATTAATTCAGCTAATTCATCATGCACAATTTTTACCATCAATTGACTTGGCGAAATAGCGGTTAACACATTAGCTCCCATTGCCTTATCTTTCACATTTTGGGTAAATGTTTTGGCAACTTTATAACTTACGTCGGCATCTAATAGCGCTTTACGAACTTCTTTAAGGGTTTCAGCAACATTAATTTCTGTGATTTTACCTTGACCTTTGAGTACTTTAAAAGCTCTATCTAGCTTGTCACTAAGATTATCAAACATAATTTTATTATTTTACAATATTGGAGTGCAAAACTAAGTAAATTTAAGAATTGACGATACAATTCTGCTATTGAAAAAACTAATACCTCATCAAGGGTTTAACATAGGCTTCTATATCTTTGATTTCAATCTGTTTATCGCACAAAATGGAAAGGCGTTCGATGACATTTCTAAGTTCCCGAATATTGCCACTCCAAGGCAAATGCATCAAAGCATCTAAAGCTGTTTGCGAAATTGTGGCAGGTGTTTTTCCGTTTTCTGCGGCAATTTGATCGAGAAAGTATTGTGACAACAATGGAATATCATCTTTTCTATTTCGCAATGAGGGTACCTCTATTAGGATAACACTCAATCGATGATAAAGGTCTTCTCTAAAATTGCCTTTTTCGATTTCCACAGAAAGATTTTTATTGGTAGCAGCAATGACGCGAACGTCAACCATAATTTCCTTTTCGCCACCCACGCGAGTAATTTTATTTTCTTGCAAAGCGCGCAGCACTTTGGCTTGAGCCGATAAACTCATATCCCCTATTTCATCCAGAAAAATGGTTCCTCCATGTGCCAATTCAAAATCACCTTTTCGCTGTTTAATGGCTGAGGTGAATGATCCCTTTTCGTGACCAAAAAGCTCACTTTCAATCAATTCTGATGGAATTGCAGCGCAATTAACCTCAATAAAAGGGGCATGAGAGCGTTCGCTTTTTTCGTGAATCCAATGAGCAACAAGCTCTTTACCAGTTCCATTTTCGCCAGTAATAAGTACCCTCGCATTGGTCGGTGCTACCCGTTCAATCATTAATTTTATCAAGCCAATTGGCTCACTTTGCCCAACCATTTCATACTTCTGACTTATTTTACGCTTGAGAACGATAGTTTCTCTGACTAATTTGGACTTATCAATTGCATTGCGAATGGTAATTAGTAATCGGTTCAGATCTGGTGGCTTCGATATAAAATCGAAAGCGCCTAACTTAATAGCTTCCACCGCAGTATCTATGTTGGCATGACCAGAAATCATAACAAAGGGAGTTTCAGAAAACGTCATGGATTCTTGCAATACTTCTATCCCATCTTTTCCAGGCATTTTGATATCGCAAAGCACTAAATCATAATGTTCAGCTTTTAGTTTTTCAAGACCAATGATTCCATCAGCTGCTTCATCTACCAAATGTTTCTCGTAGCCCAAAATTTCTTTCAGCGTCCTTCGTATTGGAGCCTCATCATCGATAATCAGAATTTTTGCCATAATCTATAAAAATTGATTGGCGAAATTACAATTTATAAGTAAATTTCAGCTAAAGAAAAATGATATCCTACTCACTTAAGCGATGATTGAAAAGGTATAATTCCATGATAATCGATAGATTTTGGATACATCAAGGGTGTTTTAAATTCAAAACATTAGTTAATATACTAGTATATAATAGTTTATGTTATTAGTTTATTATTTAATTTAGGTTTTGCTAATTAGAAAAATATGCAGAACTTTGCGCCCCGTTAAAATACGGAATAAAATAAATTAAAACCATTAAAACAATTAGATTATGCCAGTAAAGATTAGACTTCAACGATTTGGTAAAAAAGGACAAGCTTTTTATCACATTGTTATTGCGGACGGTCGTGCACCTCGAGACGGAAAATTTATAGAGAAATTAGGCACGTATAATCCAATGACCAAACCAGCTACGATCGACATCAATTTTGATAGCGCTTTAGAGTGGTTACAAAATGGGGCTCAACCCACTGATACTGTTCGTGCTATCCTCTCTTATAAAGGAGTGATGTACAAGAAACACCTCTTGGGTGGTGTTACCAAAGGCGCTTTAACAGCCGAACAAGCCGAAGCTAAATTCGCTGCTTGGGAAGCCGAGAAAAATGCTAAAATTTATAATGTAGCTAAAACTAGTAAAGAACAAGCTACCCAGAAACAAGCTGAAATGTTGGATTCAGAAAGAAAAATTAACGAAGCCCGTAAAGCTGAGATTGCTAAACGTAAAGCAATTGAATTGGAAGCAAAAGTGAAAAAAGTACAGGCTGAAGCCGCACCTGCTGAAGAAGTTGCTGAAGAAACACCTGCTGAATAAATTCATTGCAATCCCAAATAAAAAAGCTGCTTTTCTTGCGAAAAGCAGCTTTTTCTTTTTATGGATTTTCTGAAATTACTTTTTATTCCTGTTTCTCGATTCTTTTAAAATTCAGCTTCAATAAACTATATACAAAGCCTTTATAAAAAGATAAAGCTAATACTAGTAATTTTATAGGTCTGAAAAATCATATTTTATAAACCCCTAATGCCACCAAATCGAATTGCTAGCTGTGCATCCCACCGCAAACACTTACCACCTGAGCAGTAACATAACTCGATAAATCAGAGGCCAAAAACAAGCAAACATTGGCAACATCTTCGGCTTGACCTTCACGACGAAGTGGAATTAATTGAACCCAGCTTTTACGCACATCTTCGGGCAATTTATCAGTCATAGCGGTAGCAATAAAACCAGGCGCTACAGCATTCACCCGAATGTTTCTAGAGCCTAATTCCTGAGCAATGGATTTAGTAAAGCCAATTAAACCAGCTTTTGAGGCAGAATAATTTGACTGTCCTGCATTTCCTTCGATACCCACCACTGAGCTCATATTGATAATAGAACCACTTTTTTGTTTCAACATAACGCGTTGAACCGCTTTGGTCATATTAAAGATTGATTTAAGATTTACATTAATAACTAAATCCCAATCTTGCTCAGTCATTCGCATCAATAAATTATCGCGTGTGATACCCGCATTATTAACTAAAATGTCAATCCGCCCAAATTCTTCCATTACCGAATTGATTAATTGATCTGCTTCATTAAAAACGGCTGCGTTGGAAGCAAATGCTTTTGCTTTAACACCAAAGGCTCTTATTTCGTTTTCAGTGGCTTCGGTATTCGCATCCAATTGTAAATCGGTAAATGCAACGTTAGCACCTTCTTTGGCAAATGTAATGGCAATCGCTTTACCTATCCCGCGTGCTGCGCCGGTAACTAAAGCCGTTTTTCCTTCTAATAATCCCATAACTTGTTTGTTAGTGTTGAAAATAAGTTTGATTTGAAGCGCCAAAGATAAAAAAAATTAAACAATCGATCACCTCAATGCTTATCGTGGCTGCTGAAAATTGCTTATAAAGCTTTTCTTAGCAGGGAATCGAACGAACAAAATCTACTACGACCATGTTGAAAATCACCTTTCAATTATATTTCAATGATTTGAATAATATGGGTAGAAAGAAACTCTCCCCCAGGAAAAGGTTTGGTATAATCCAAATTTAACCAAATATCACCATTACTATCTTCATGGTAATGCAGACCTTGATCTTGGTATTCGTTTGCAAATAGATAAGAGGTAATTAAGGTCGTTACTTGTTCAAATTGCTTAATATTTCCAACATAAAGTTCAGGATATAAGTGATTATCAGTAAGAACCATGCGTGCTTTGCCTCCAATTACCTTAATGCAGGAAGCCATCAAAATGGCATGATCATCACAATCTCCAGATAAAACATTAGCAGATACGCTCGCTTTTGCATATAGTTCCTCGCCTTCTGGATCGTTAACATAAACCCATTGGCTGTTAATCTCTTTAAACACCGCAAGACTTTGAATGATGTTTCTATATTCGTAAAACTTCTTTTGTTCTTCTAAAAAATGATTCCGCACTGCTCCTAATGCAAAGTTGCGCAGGTCGTTATCAGAATAATTACATTGCTCCAATATCTTTTTTCGAAACAGAATCAAAGTAGATTTCTCTTCAATAATTTTAGCGGTAGCTACAATTTGATTAGAGGTCGCATTTGTTTGTGCATTAGGCGAATACTGGAATAAGGTCTTTTTAGGCTGTTCAGAAAAATAGGAAAAAAGTGATTCGTACTCAAAAAACAGTTGTCGAAAACCATAACCGCTTGTAAGCTGACCATAAGAAAGGTATATGATTAAAAAAATAATTAAGCCTGTGGCAATTGGCTTCAGAAAAACAGCAATCGAGGAGGATATTGACAATGAAAATACTAACAAAAGCCATCGATCGAGATTATAAGCCCAATTAAAATCATCAATATTTTTATGTATCAAAAGAAAAATTGGTAGTACTAACAAAATAGTCAAAATGCTACAAAAAAGATCACATGGTGGTTTAGATTGCTTCTTTTCAATAACATTATCATTGTTACTTGTTGGCTGTGAATCGGATTCAGAAACATTCATACATAGATTTTTGCTCCCTCAAAATTAGACTTTTTTACTTAGTACATGACAATTTTTCAAAAAAGTATTTATATAATTGATATTCAGTTATA
>DYSI01000020.1 GCA_020718275.1 Draconibacterium orientale | reverse complement strand
AAATTTGATTATATTCACGTCAAAATATTTCATGCAAGATAAGTATTTTTTATTTGCGTGGTACAATTACGGACGTGCAAAAAGAATAACTTTAGAACCTTCTAAAACAGAAAAGCTAACTTAAAAAAGTTAGCTTTTCTGTTTTTATACCATTTGTAAGATTGGTATTTTCAAGCAATAAGTAAAATGATTGAGCCCAGTTTTACACCCCATAGTTTAAAATATGCATATTTTGAACTATGCATTAAACACAATGTATCCACTACCTTTGGCGTAGTCAAATTAATCATCAAACAGAATCAGACAATCCGCAATGCAACAAAACCCTAAAAATTCCACCAAGATGTAAAATGATAAAATGAAACACTAATTAAATCATAGATTTTATAAGTGCTAATCTATCTAAAAAGGCTACTTTTGCACTACAAACTTAACATTGTAAAAAAGGAATGAAAACAAAGCTAGATATTATCGACGAGGCAATTCAGGAAATTAAAAATGGAAAAGTAGTAATTGTGGTTGATGATGAGGATCGAGAAAACGAAGGTGACTTTGTAGCAGCAGCAGAACTCGTTAATTCAGAATTAGTTAATTTTATGGCTACCCATGGCCGAGGTTTAATTTGCGCAGCCATCACCGAGGAAAGAGCTGAGCAATTGAATCTGGATATGATGGTTCAAAATAACACCTCTTCACACGAAACCCAGTTTACAGTTTCGGTAGATCTGCTTGGCAATGGATGCACCACTGGTATTTCAGCTATGGATAGAGCCAAAACAATACAAGCCCTTGTAAACCCATCTACCAAGCCTGAAGATTTAGGCCGACCTGGACATATTTTCCCACTAAAAGCCAAGAAAAACGGTGTTATTCGTAGAGCAGGCCATACCGAAGCTAGTATTGATTTAGCTCGTTTGGCAGGCCTATCACCCGCTGGTGCACTAGTCGAAATTATGAACGAAGATGGAAGTATGGCACGATTACCCCAACTCTTCGAGATCGCCGACAAATTCAATCTGAAAGTAGTTTCTATTAAAGATCTTATTGCTTACCGAATTAAATTTGAAAGTCTAATTCAGAAAGAAGAAGTAGTTAGTATGCCAACCGAATATGGTGATTTTATGTTACATGCGTATACTCAAATTTCAGACGGTAAACCGCAAATTGCATTGGTTAAAGGAACTTGGGATACGGACGAACCTATTCTTGTTAGGGTACACTCTTCTTGTGTTACGGGTGATATTTTTGGTAGCTGTAAATGCGATTGTGGTCCACAATTACACGAATCAATGCGTCAAATTGATAATGCCGGTAAAGGAATCGTACTCTATATGAATCAAGAGGGAAGAGGTATTGGATTAATCAATAAGCTTAAAGCCTATCATTTACAAGAGCAAGGCGTTGATACGGTGGATGCAAACTTACAACTTGGATTTAAAGAGGATGAACGCGACTATGGAATTGGTGCTCAAATTCTTAGAGATTTAGGCGCTAATAAAATAATTCTACTGACTAATAACCCAACAAAAAAAGTAGGTTTAAGCTCCTATGGAATCGAAATTGTGGAGGTACGGCCGCTGATTATTCCACCAAGCAAACATAACTTACGATATCTAGTTACAAAACAAGAACGGATGGGACACGATTTACATCTATAACCCACTTTGCCAAAACAAAAATATTAGACAATAAAAAAGCCAGACTCTAAAGAATCCGGCTTTTTTTGGTTACTTAAGTAATTGCTAATTATTGAGCAACTTCGGTAGTAACAGCAGCAGTTGAATCTACAACAGTTGTATCTACAACTGGTTCTTCTACCATAGGAGCTTCAACTACAGTTGAATCTACAGCTACTTCTTCGGTTGGGGTTGAACCACCACAAGAAACCATACCTAAGGTTAATCCTGCAGCAACTACTAAATAAGATAAATTCTTGAATTTCATAAGTTCTTAGTTTTGATTTAATTAAATACTGGACTGCAAAAATACATTTTTTTTGCATTTTTTAATAAATTTTTTATATTCAACTAAATATTTTTCTAATTAGCAATATTTTTAAAAACTCAAATATTTAATATGTTGATATTCTGATATTTATATTTATTTTTATGACTGCCAAATCTAAATTTTCGCTATTAATCGAGATTGATATCAGTATTTAAATCCTTCATTTCAGGAAAAATAGTCGCAATTTTTAAATATTTCTCCCTAAACATGAGCAAAAACCAGTACAATGCAAGAATAGAAACATCCAACTTGATCAAAAAAAACCTAATTCTTTCCCCATTCCCAAGCAAAATATTCAAATTATCAGTCAAACAGTAAATATATTTTTTCAGAACAAAATAATTTTTATATACTTTTACGAAAAATATGCCCTATGTTAGAAGAATTCCAAATCGAAAAAATTCTATTCCTCGATATCGAAACGGTGCCTCAATATCCTTGCTACGAGGATCAACCCGAACGAATCAAAAATCTATGGAATAAAAAAGGAAAATTATTAGCTAGTTCAGATAACGATACTCCGGAATCACTGTACCCTAGAGCTGGTATCTACGCTGAATTTGGAAAGATAATTTGTATTTCAGTAGCCTATTTGCATAATGATCAACTGAGAGTCAAATCCTTCTTTGGTGAGGACGAAAAATTGCTTTTGGTAGATTTTGCTAACTTGCTACAAAAGTTTTTCAATACGAACGAACATTTACTTTGTGGTCATAATGCTAAAGAATTCGACTTCCCTTACATTGCCCGAAGGATGCTGATCAATAAAATAAAGATTCCTAAAATACTTGATGTCGCCGGCAAAAAACCTTGGGAAGTAAATCACTTGGATACTATGCAGCTATGGAAGTTTGGAGACTATAAAAATTACACCTCGCTTGAACTATTAAGCTCACTGTTTGACATTCCAACCCCAAAGGATGATATAGACGGTAGTATGGTTTGGGAAGTTTATTGGAAAGATAAAAATCTAAACAGAATTAGAGAATACTGCGAAAAGGATACCATCACTGTTGTGAGGTTATTCCAATCGTTTCGAGGCGAAGAATTTGTGAAAGAAGATTCTATTTTCCACCAGCCATAAACCAGACTATTCTCTGACAAAGGGCAGCAAAATACCTTTAAAAAGGACTTTTGAAAGAACTGAAAGAGGGAGCAATGCTATCTTTATCAGAAACCAATGGGTTTTCAATTGACCATATAATATTGAGATCAGAATCATTCCATCGGATACTTCCTTCGCTTTCTTTGTTATAAGCATTGCTGCATTTATACGAAAAGATAGTATCTTCCTCAAGAGTCAAAAATCCATGTGCGAAACCCTCTGGAATCCAATACATAAGTTTATTTTCGGCACTTAAGACTATTGATTCCCATTGACCATAAGTTGGGGAATCTTTACGCAAATCAACCGCTACATCCATAACAGCCCCTTGAATAACCCTCACCAATTTAGCCTGACTAAATGGTGGCTTTTGGAAATGCAAGCCTCGAAGTACATTCTTTTGTGATTTCGACTCATTATCCTGAACAAAATCAGTAAATAAGTTCAGTATTTTGAATTTATGTTCATTATAAGTCTCAAAAAAATAACCTCTTTGGTCATAATAAACAACTGGTTTAATGATCAATAAGCCTGCAATTTTAGTTTCAATTATTTCCATTAGATAATTTTATAGATTTGATCATATTGCTGAAGCATTTTTGCCTCGGAGAATTTTGATGCTGCAAATTTAGCTGCATTTGTCCCTATTGATACTCTTAAGGCTTCGCTATTTAACAATTGTTTGAATTTATATTCAAACTCTTCTTGATTTGAAAAAAGCAAGCCACTAAAACCCTCTTCGATAAGATCTTGCACCCCACCAACCTTTGCAGACAAAACAGCGACACCCGCCATTTGCGCTTCTATTATGCTTAAAGGTGTGCCTTCGCTCAAGGAGGTCAAAACTACGATATCAGTAGCCGAATAGAGCTGATCTAAGTGAGTGCACCAGGAAGTGAAAAGCACTTCAACGAATGCATCTGCAGTTTCGCCAACATTTAATCCTAATGCCATGGCACGATCAATTAAACTAGCCTTCAATTCACCATCCCCAGCAATAACCAGCAAAATAGGAGCGGTGAATTCTTTTCTTATTTTCGCAAAAAAATCCAACAATAATTGGTTGTTTTTGACTTTAGTAATCCGCCCAACTTGAGAAACTACAATCACTTCATCAGGAATCTTCCAGCGTTGTTTAAAAGCTTTTGCTTTCGCCTCAGTAAAATCAGCTGCCTTCTGGGCAATACTCAATGGAATTACCTTAATCAATTTTTCGGTTGAAATATGGTATAAATCTACTAATTCCCGTTTTTGACTTTCAGATAATGAAATAATTACATCAGTCTTTCGAGCAGATAAACGATCCAAAAAAACAATAAGTTGGCTAAAAAGAGAATTAAAATAATTCCTATATATTAAACCATGGTAAGTATGTACAACTTTTTTTACCTTAAATAACCTTGCAACCAACCTACCATATAAACCAGGTTTATAAGTATGAGTATGTACAATATCTGGCTTAAACCGATGAAAAATAATCATCAATTTGGCTACAAAAAATAAATCACTAAATAGATTATAATTTCTTTGAAGTGCCCTAATTTGAACTAATTGAATTCCAAGGTCTTGAAAGGACTTTTCTAAAGAGATTTCGCTATCAAGTGATTTACCATAAACCAAAAGAATAGTGTGCTGAGAATTAAAATGCTTCACCAACTGAAGCAAATGAAAACTCGGTCCACCGACTACTAATCGATTGGTTATCAATAAAATCCTTGACATAAAAAACTTTTAGATCACGTGAATCGCTTCGCCATAGGCGGCAGCCACAGCCTCCATAATTGCTTCGCTCATGCTTGGATGAGGATGTACCGCTTCAATAATATCTATTCCCTTTGCCCCCATTTTACGAGCCACTACCACCTCGGCAATCATTTCGGTAACGTTATCGCCTAACATGCTGCAGCCAAGCCACAAATCAGTTTTAGCATCAAAAATAACTTTCACAAATCCGTCAGAATTTCCCGAGGCAGCAGCTTTCCCGCTAGCCTTAAAGGTAAATTTACCAACCTTTACCTCAAAACCTTGGTCGATGGCCTGCTGCTCACTTAGCCCAACGCTAGCAACTTCTGGGCTTGTGTAGGTGCATGAAGGAATATTGGAATAATCCATTTTTGCAGGATGATGACCAGCAATTTGCTCCACACAAATAATCCCTTCCCGGGAAGCTACATGCGCCAATGCAGGACCGCGTACTATATCACCAATTGCATAAATGCCAGCTTGGTTTGTTCTGTAAAAATCATCCACTAATACTTTCCCGTTTTTATGCTCAATTCCTAGTGAATCCAATCCTAAACCATCAAGATTAGTTTGTACCCCAACCGCTGAAAGAACGACTTCAACCTCAATCTTTTCGATACCCTTCGCCGTTTCAACACTAACTATACAATGTTCACCTGAGATATCCACATGGGTGACACTTGCAGAAGTCAACACTTTCATTTTCATCTTTTTGAATGATCGGGCTAAATTCTTAGAGGTTTCTTCGTCTTCTAATGGAATAATATTAGGCAAATACTCAACTAAAGTAACCTCCGTTCCAATACTTTGATAAAAATATGCAAACTCAGATCCAATTGCCCCACTCCCGACAACTAACATAGACTTAGGTTGTGCACCCAAAGTCATTGCCTGACGATAGCCAATAATTTTATGTCCATCAATAGGTAAATTTGGCAACTCACGTGCTTTGGCACCAGTAGCCAAAATAATATGATCAGCGCTTAGCCGTTTTACATCCCCATCTTGCAAGCTAACTTCCACTTCATGATTACTAATCAAAGTGCCAAAACCTTTAATCACCTCAATTTTGTATTTATTAAAAAGGAACTGCACTCCTTTACTCATATTGGCAGCCACTCCACGGCTTCTTTGTACAATCGCGTCAAAATCAATTTTGATTTGCCCATCTATAATCACCCCATAATCTGTAGAATGTTTCATATAGCTATAAACCTGAGCACTTTTCAGCAGCGCTTTAGTTGGAATACATCCCCAATTCAAGCAAATCCCTCCAATCTCAGCCTTTTCGATAACTGCTACTTGCATTCCTAGTTGCGAAGCGCGAATAGCAGCCACATAACCACCAGGTCCACTTCCTATTATAATGATATCGTAATTCATAATTGTAAATTTAAATGCTCGCAAATTTAGTGAATTTTAAAAGCTCCGTATTGGACTAAATACTTGATATTTTAAAGCAAAACAAGTACAAAAAGCCAGTTGAATTAACATATTAATTTTATTATACAGTTTTTACTATAATTTTAATTTTTTAAAATATATTTTACTTAATAATTATTGTTTTTTAGATACTTTTGCTAACATATATAAATTGATAAAACATATTATTATGAAATTCAATCCAGCAACTGCACTAGAAAAGACACATCACCTTGGAAGTTACAATGGTGTTAATCAATCAATTAATGATTCAGCCACTTTCGCCTTCGAAAGCGGAGAGGCAATGACCGCCTGCTTTAATGGCCAACTCGAAGGAGCCTTTTTATATTCAAGGCATTGGAATCCCACCAATTTAGCCTTGTCGCAAGCCCTCGCTGCTATGGAAAACTCCGAGTCAGCATGGGTTACAGGTTCGGGCATGGCTGCAATCACCAATACAATTCTTGAACTATGTGAATCAGGAGATCATCTTATCGCATCACGAACAATTTACGGGGGAACTTTTGCATTTTTAAAGAATTATGTTAAGAGATACCATATTGAAGTAAGTTTTGTGGACACTACTAATTTAGACGAAGTTGCTAAATCAATTCGTCCAAACACAAAATTGATTTATACTGAAACAATGAATAATCCGATGCTACAAATTGCTGATATTCCCCAATTAGCAGTCATAGCAAAAAAGCACAAAATAAAATTAGTAGTAGACAATACCTTCACCCCTATGATTTTTTCACCCATTGAATTAGGCGCTGATATAGTCGTTTATTCAATGACCAAATTTGTGAACGGAAAAAATGACACCACGGCTGGTGCAATTTGCGCATGCAAAGAGTTTATCAATAGCCTAATCGACTTAAACCACGGGTCTAGCATGTTATTGGGTGGAGTATTAGACTCATACAGAGCCAGTAATATTCATAAAAATCTATATACCTTGGCAATTCGGATGAAGCAACATAGTGCCAATGCAATGTATTTAGCAGAGAAATTTCAGACTATTGGTATCAAGGCTATCTACCCAGGTTTACCTAGCCATCCCAACTATAAAACCATGCAAGAAACTATGAATCCTGAATTTGGATTTGGAGGAATGATTGCTATAGACTTAGAAACAACAGAAAGAGCAAGTCGATTCATGACCCTAATGCAAGAGCAACATGTTGGCTATTTGGCAGTTAGTTTAGGCTATTTCAAAACTCTTTTTAGTAATTCTGGAAAGAGTACTTCCTCAGAAGTTCCAGAAGATGAACAAAAGAAAATGGGATTATCAGAGGGCCTAGTTCGCTTTTCTGTTGGTTTAGATCATGAAATTGAAAGAACATTCGAGCTAATTGAAAAATGCTATCGAGCAGTTTAGCCAATACAATTAAACACTAAGCGGGATCAGAATCTTTTTTTTGCAAACACATTATTGCAAATAATGGAGTTACCAAAAGATTGCCTTCAATAACTTTATATTCCAAAAATAACCGAAATCTGGACGATTGCCTATCCAAATTTCGGTTTTTTTTTGCATTTAATAGCCAGATTGATTAATCATTTTTAATTTTCCGTTTAGTCTTGGCAGAATTGAAACCACATAATAAACCAACCACATGACCATCCTTGCGTGGCGACCAGTAAAGATTGATAGGAAAATTCAAATATCCTGAGCGAAAGGTATAACCAACTGCCACAATCAATCCAGTACTAGGTTTTAGCATACCTTTAGAGTCGATGCGCTCTTCTAATGTATAGCTTACTTGATCAGTAGGCAGGTTATTTTCGTAATACCACTGATTATTGATATAAGCTCCTCGAGCGGTTTTCACCAATCGAAAAGTGGGTCCAATTCCAAATTCAAAACCAACCTTATTAAATCTAGAACCAATCATGGTAGAAAATGAAGGAATAAACATTCCCGCTTCAAAGCCAGAACCTGAGATAATAAACTCAAATAACCCTTGAAAATCGCCTGAACTAATAAACTGAACTTCGTGTTGATAACCAATCACTGCCGATAGCAAAAACATATCAAAACCGCCAGAATCCTTTGGGGCTTGTAATCGATCACCGGCAGTTCCAAAAGTTGCGTAGGTACCCACTCTAGGTCCGTTTAAATTTATTTTAGTTTGAGTATTCGATATTGGGGGATTAAAATTGGATAACATATCCACTGTATTTTGGTCATTGGGTAAGCCCAAAATATTATTGATAGAAATTTTTATCATCACCTGAATATCGGCTTCTTGATCTAAATACTCCATCACATCAGCCTTTTCGATTGTAGAAGAAGCTACATCTACTATTCTCAAAACCACAATGAATTTATCACCGAATTTTTCAACGCTACCGCTTAAAATCTTATCGACCGATAACAATTTTCCAATTCGGATTAAATCAGTCTTACCATAAGGAGTATTTACATCTATACCATTTTCTTTCAAATGAGCTAAAACGTCATATTTATCAATTACTTCAAACTTATTGATTCGCTCCAGCTCCAAGGCTACCAAACTGGTCATAAGTTTCATATCCATTGAGAGCCCTTTACAATCAATATTAATTACCGCGATGCTTGGCTTTACACCTTCAGTTCCCTGTGCTTTAAGGACTTGACTGGAATAAAACACAAAAAACATAAAAAACAAAATTGCCAAAATCCTATGATAATCACTTTGTGATCGAGCTTTGATTGATTTATGATTCTTGTAATTAGTAATTCTTGTTTTCATAATGCTTAGATTAGAGGGTTAATGAGGAAGCAAACTTATAGCCAAATCAGAGCATATAAAAACGGAATACTGCACTCCATCGATTTAATCAATTAATTTATGCAAACGAAGCTAAGCAATCAATTACATCTAAAACATTGATATTGCAACATTTACGCATCGCATCTAGGATAAAAATTCAGAAATAAGAACTTTATTTTGCAAAAAATGACTTTGCGTTCGATTTTTTTTGCAATTTTTGCAAATAATACTATACAAATTATTAAAATTTGCAAAACATTTTATGACACAAAACGACTTTTTAAAGAAAATAGAGGATATACTACCAGCTAATGCCAGTTTAGTAAATGAGTTATCTGAAATATTAGAGATTTCACAAGATAGTGCCTACCGTCGAATCCGTGGATCAACGCAACTAACCATTGATGAAGTCACAAAGTTATGTAGAAATTTCAAAATTTCATTTGATGTTTTCGATGAGATAGACATCAATTCAGTCACTTTTTCATATTTGAAGCTCGAAAACAAAATTGAAAGTTTCAACACCTATTTAGAGGTTATGATAAAGGATTTGAACTTGATAAGGAACGCAAAGCAACATAAAATTACCTATGCTTGCGAGGATATTCCCATTTTCTATAATTATAAATACCCTTTGCTCGGAGCTTTTAAAATATTCTATTGGATGGAAGCCATCTTAAATAATAATGATAGCGAGGGCAAAAAGTTTTCACAGAACTCAATACCTGAACAATTAAAAAATGGAGGAAGACAAATTTTTGAAACCTATTTAGAGATACCCTCAATAGAAATATGGACTGACACCACCTATTACAGCGTAATAAAGCAAATAGAGTTTTTCTGGGAATCAGGCAGATTTGAAAACAATGAACTAGTAATTAATGTATTATCAGAATTAGCCCAACTTCTGAAAGACATTCAACTACAAGCTGAAGTTGGGCATAAACTCATAGGCAGTACCAGTGAATCAGGACAGAAGGCTTATTATGAACTATATTTTAGCGAAATAGAGATCGGCAATAATTGCGTATTGGTTGACTTAGGCAATACAAAAAGTGTTTATCTAGGACACATGAGCTTTAGTACAATTTCCACATTAAACAAAACCTACTGCAATCTTTCGGAGCAATGGTTGAACAATATGATTAAAAAAGCCACTCCAATGAGTAAAGTGTCAGAAAAGCTCAGATACCAATTTTTCAGAAAGGCATTCACTAATATTGAAACATTAAAACAAAGAGTATTACACAGTTAAGATGAAAGCAATCATTACCATCTCCCTTTTGATTTTATCCAACACCTTTATGACCTTGGCATGGTACGGGCATCTAAAATTTGCCCAATATTCATGGTTTGCAAAACTAAGTTTGTTAGGAATTGTACTATTCAGTTGGGGGATAGCACTCTTCGAGTATTTCTTCCAAGTACCAGCCAACAGAATTGGCTTTAACGAAAATGGTGGTCCATTTTCGTTAGTTGAGCTTAAAGTAATTCAAGAAGTTATTACCCTTGTCGTATTCATGGCTTTTACATTAATCTTTTTCAAAACTGAGACCTTCAAAATAAATCACTTGATTGGTTTTGTTTTTTTAATTTTGGCTGTTTACTTTATATTCAAGAAATAAAAAAACGAGCCACTGACTCTAGTATGCAAAGGTTCATCCAAGCAAAGCTAATTAGTTTAAAAAGAAAGAGGCGAATTCTTCCGAATCCGCCTCTTAATTTTTTATAAACTTTTCTAATTAGTTAAGCAAATTTTGAAAATCGCTACTTGTTTTCATTTTACAAAACTCTTTATCTTTTTTAGCTTCATTTTTATAAGCAGGTACAGCTTCAATAGCTTTTTGCAAATTGGTAACAACCATAGAAGTATTGTTAGTACGAGCACCAATTACAGCTAGTAAATAATACACCTCACCTGATTTTTCAGAACAATCTAAAGTTTTAGTAGCTTCAGCAGTTTTACCATTTTCAAATTGGGCTAGGGCTAGATTATAATCACAAGTTTTGCTACCAAAAGCAGCCTCGGCAGCACCGAAGTCACCATTTAACATTTTAATAACGCCCATATTGTATTTAACATCAACACCAGCGGCTTGAGCTGCATCATAATGTTTTTTAGCCGCTACATAGTCTTTATTCCAAGCAGCTAAAACACCCATATTGTTTTCAACTACCCCTTGACCAGATTTCAGAGAACTAGCTTTTTCGAGGAATTGAGCAGCTTCTTCCACATTACCTAACTTAATATCGATTGCAGCAACATTATTATAAGCTCTCCAGCATTGGTTATTTTTTGCGATGGCAGCTTTGTAGATTTTTAATTGGGTATTAAGATCTTGAGTTAGAGTAGCAGCATAAAGAATCTCTTCTAAAGTCAAGCTATCTACATAGGTGGTTGATAATGCGGCGATTTGTTCATCAGTACGTTTTGGTTCGTAGCAGTTAATAACAAAATCAGCTCTACGAAGCACCGATAGCATATCTTCTACTTCTTTATAAATTACGGTCATATTTCTAATTTGTTGCTCACGAGCTGATTTGTTAGCTTGTGATTTAATAACGTTAGAAATTGTGTTTTTATCTTCAATATTAGAAGCGTTTAGAGCAGTCATGAAACCATCATAATCAGCACCTTTAGAAGTAACATTAAGTTTAACATCACCCATATTTACTTTAGCTTTTTTCAATCTCTCTTCAATAAATTTCTTAGCGGTTGCACCACGTTCGTCAGATAATTCTTGATTTAGGGTTAATTCTCCTTCTGGTGAAGCCCAAGCAGCAATACTAAAATCTTTTATTTTATATCCTTTTGAAAGGAAACCAAGCATTTCATCAATAGCGGTTTTTCCATCCTTATTTAATTTTAGGTTGGTATTTAAACTAGATTGATTGTATTCGAAATAAAGGGTAGACTTAGAGGAAATGATTGTTTCTTTAACATAAGCATGAGGGGCGAGTTGAACACTTTCGCCACGACCAACTCGTGTAGAGGTAATTACAATACCTGAGGCAATTTTAACATCAGTAATTGGAGTTTCTTTTCCACCTTTTAATGAGGTAACTTTAGCCCATAATTCGGAGGTTTGCATTTCAGGTTTGTAATCAAAAACGTCGGTGTAAGTCATTGGAGCACCCGTTTTATAACCTATAACAATTCCTTCGCCTTGAGCTTTTTCTCCTTTAAGGAGAAGCGGTTTTAGTGCTAATGAGCCACCTTCATATTTGAGATAAGGCTCCACTTTTACGATTTCCTTCTTGGGAAAACCTTTTGGTGGAATCGTATCATTAACAGTAAAACTAACCTTACCACCTTTATTTACCAATGGATTAGGGTTAACATGAAAAGGGTCTGGCATTTTCAAACTACCACAACTGGCTACGAAAATTGCCAACAGCATTACCAATAATGTTCTAAAATTACGCATCTTTAGTTTGTTTTAATTATCTAACTTATTAATTTAATTCCTTTATGTATTTATCTTTTAAATAGTTTGCAAAGTTATAAATAGTAATTGTATTAAAAAAATAATTTTTTTAACTACAGAATCACCTTAAAATATAAGTAGTCACCGTGATTTACAGAACAAAAATATTATCTCGGGACTCGTTTACCATTCATAAATTTAACCAAATAGGCTTGTGGAAGTTTACTTTTTATCTGCTTTAGCATTTCCATTGACTCTTCAGCGCTTCTAAATTTACCCAATGTGTACTGATACCAGCCTGCAATTTCGTCTTCAGTAATGTCACTTTCAGCTACACCGTATTTATATGCAAGTTTCGCAATTGAATAAGTTCTACCCTTTGAGGCTGCAATTTGAATTTTGAAGGTCTCCCCTTCTGGATAGATACCGTTCTGATCCATTACATCAGGATTAGTTTGTTCAAGTAGTCCAATATATTTTCCATCTTTAAATACAACAACGTAAGAGCCAGGTACTTTAGTTAAAGCTGAACTACGAATTGCTTCCCCGTAGCTACTGAATTTACCGACGGTGTATTTGTTGGAAGTTTTACTTAAATCCTCATATATTTCTTCAGTAAGGCCATACTTTTTATTTAACATTTTAATAGAGGTTGTTCCACCGTAAACGGCAGCAACTTGAACTCTGTATTCTAAAACAGGCGTTTGCAAAGTTGGCTTGCTTTCATTCCCTTGATTTTTACCTACAGACGTGGTAGTCTGGTTATCGGTTGAAATAACTTCACCAATATTGTCGTTCGGTTTTTGGTTATTAGTAGCAACAACCGCTACATTCACATTTAATCTATTATTAAAGAACTTAACTTTGTGCTCGTTATTTTCACTATACTCAATACTACTTGCGATAATATATTGTTCCTTTTCCAACCCCCCAGTCGCAAGATTATACGAAATTGTTTGTTTGTCGCTTATTAAAGCGTCCCAAGTAATTTTAATAATATTTAAGTCTTGTTGAACAGTTGCTCCCTCTACCTTTACATTAGTGATATAGAAGTCTTCAGGAATGGTAATTAAATAGGCTGCTTTAGTGCTGAGTGCACCTAAATCAATAGACGAAGAAACATCATAGCTTGCATTAGAAACAATTTCAGTAGGAAGATTTGTATTGAATAAAATGTCTACTGGTACAGGGGCTTCTGCCAATGTAGTATCCGGTTTAACAGGACTAACAATAATTTTTGGTTTTTTCTCTCTTTTGACTCCGAAATCGTAAGTTAGTCCAAAGCCAGTGATTGAATAAATATCGTTCACATCAGTTCCACCACCGACATAAGCATCAATATCATCAACAAGCGTATTACGAAAATTACTTTCGCCATAAATACTCCAACGTTCATTCAGCCGTAGCCGAACCCCCCCACCCCAAGGTATGATAATGGCATTATCTTTCACAACATCATAGGAGACCGCATCAGCAAAACTTTCAGCATTATACTGCACTAATCCTATCCCTCCGAATCCATATACCGTGATTAATCTATCAGGTTTAAAACCAAACAAGGAAGTAAAATCCACATTTAATCCTAGATGATAATCAATAAAGCTTGTTTTGGAAGTTACGATTGGGTGGTAAACATCACCAGTCCATTTACTCCGTTCACCATAAAACCAACCTTTCTGAACAGAAGCTTGCAACCAAAAAGTATTGGTGAGTTTTCTATTTAAAGTTAGACCTGCAGTTAATTGAGATTCAGGGCTAAACCACCTACTAAAAGGATTATCACTTGATGCAGCATCACCCCAAAGGAGACTACTTCCCAGATTTGCACTTGTTTTCCATAAGTAAACTTTTGGAGAATTTTGATCGGTATTGGAGCCTGTTTGAGCCATGACAAAGCCTGAAATTAACAAAAACAATGCGACAAAAAATGAAATTGAAATCTTTTTCATAAGTAAAAACAAGGAATTAGATTAATGGTATTTTTTCAAGGGCAAATATATAATAAAAAGGAATATAAATCACAGTTGTTTTTTTTATAAATGTTCGTACCTTTGCGTTTCAAAATTGAAACAAATCTTTACATAGCACCGTTAAAGATACACAATTGAAAATTCAAGCGTATAAACTTGCGTTTCAAAATTGAAACAAATCTTTACATAGCACCGTTAAAGATACACAATTGAAAATTCAAGCGTATAAACAACTACATATGAAAAAAATAACACTATTATTTACCCTGTTACTAATCGGAGTTAGCAGCTTATATACCAAAAGCTCCTATGCTCAAACGTCTGTTAGTCAAGTACCTTGGACAGACACTACTTTCACTGAGTATAATCGCTGGTATATTGGAGGCGCTTTTGGCGTTTATCAATTTTATGGAGACTTGGCGGAACACACCTATTTTCCTGGAACTGGTAAAAAAGGTAAATTCAATTGGATGTTTGACATACAAGGTGGTCGGGAGTTTAATCAAAGATTCGGAATCCGCTCAAATTTCACAATGGGAAAGATGTTTTCAGAAAGAGCTGACAATTGGTTTGAGGCTGATGTTCGCGACCTTTCGCTTGACTTCACTGTAAATATGACCAATCTAGTAGCACCTTATATGTATAACAAAAAATGGAATGCTACCTTATACGTTGGAGCTGGTTTCTTTGGGTATCATTCGATATCATATGATTTGAATGATAATATCACCAATTATGTTGGATACGATGCCCAAGGTAATAAAGATAAGATGAAAATCACCTCTTGTTTTAATGTAGGGATGGATTTTGCCTATAGAATTAGCAACCACCTCGATGTTTATTTAGAAATAGGTGTTCAGAACACTCCGGTTGATAATTTAGACTCCAAAATAGTAACTTTATCTGAATTAGACAATTATAGTCATGTTGCTTTAGGAGTTCACTACACATTTGGGAAACTTGAAGAAGCTTATAAGTGGAATCCAAAACCAGATTATATGCGCTCTATAGAAGAAAAAATTGTAGATATGGGCAACAACATTGAAGAAACTGAAAAATGCTGCCAAGAAAACAAGATAGATCCTTGCGATACTTCCACTGTGGATGATGATAATGATAAGGTGCCAAATTGTAGAGATTTGGAATTACTCAGCCCTAAAGGTTCAATCGTTAACTTCCAAGGTATTGCCATAATGTACCCAGATTCTGTAACAGGTGAGCCAATAATAGCTCGCAACGCCCAGCCTCGTAACCAAGGTAATGATTATCCTCAAAATAATCTTAATGGTGGTGGAAATAACGGCACTCCTACTAAACCTAATACCAATGGTACCGGCAATAACCGTAAACCAATGCGCGGAGCCCCAGCTATTTTCTTCTCCCCTGTTTTCTTTGAATTTGATAAAACAGTGGTGGATTCGACTGGAGAATTTAACATAATAAACGTTGCATTGTATATGAAAATGTACCCAGAATCCAGAATATTGATTTCAGGGAATACCGATAAACATGGTACAAATCCTTATAATGACGACCTTAGTACTCGTCGATGTGAGAAAATAAAGAATATCCTCATAAAAGATTACGGAATTGAAGGGTCAAGATTAGAAACACAACCTAATGGTGAAGAGTTCTTGTTATTCCCAAGAGATCATGCTAATCGTAGAGTGGACTTCTCAGTAATACAGTAATCTACATCAAAGAAATCTCCTAAAAAGAGTCATCCAAAACGGTGACTCTTTTTTTTTGCATCATATTGTAAATTATTTATTTTAGCAGTCACAAAAGGACTAACAAATTTTAAGCGATGACCATACCACAACTTTTCGAAAAAAGCGCAAAGCAATTCTCCCAAAACACCCTTGTATTGGAAAAAGGCAATTCAAGTTCGTATCAACCATTAACTTACAACGATATCCGACAGAAAGTATATCATTTTTCAATCGGATTAATGAATCTCTCTATCAAACATGGCGATCGATTAGCTTTACTCGGAGAAGGTAGAAGTGAATGGCTCATTGCGGAGCTAGGAATGCTATATTTAGGTGCAATAAATGTTCCTTTGTCGATTAAGATTAATGAGCCAGATGAGTTAAGTTTTAGAATAAAGCACAGCGGTTGTAGAATGATTGTGGTGACTGAACGTCAATTAGGAAAAATCCGACAAATCATTAATTCATTAGAAGAAGTTGAAAAAATAATTGTTATTACTGACTCAACTACTCTTGAATTACGAACTAATGAGGTTCTATTTAATGAAATATCAAAGAATGGACAGCAGCACCTCGAATCTCAATTTTCGGCATTTGAGAACATATATTTGAATATTAAAGGCGATGATATTGCCAATATAAGTTATACCTCCGGAACAACTGCTGACCCAAAAGGAATTATGTTGACCCATAGAAATTACACCGCCAACGTGGAACAAGCCAAATCTTTGCTTCATGTTCATGAATATTACTCTAGCTTATTAATTCTACCATGGGATCATTCATTTGGTCATACTGTTGGACTATACACACTTATCGATAATGGAGCTAGTTTATCAGTAGTAGAATTAGGTAAAACACCCTTAGAAACATTGCGAAACATCCCAAAAAACATCAAAGAAACCAAGCCAACCTTTCTCTTAAGTGTTCCCGCATTAGCCAAGAATTTCAAAAAAAACATTGAAAAAGGAATTAAAGACAAAGGTGGAATAATCGAAAAGCTTTTCAACCACGCATTAAAAATTGCCTACCAATATAATGGAATAGGTTGGGATAAAGGAAAAGGTGGCAATTTTAAATATAAGCCTCTACTTTGGATTTACGATAAAATCCTATTTGCTAAAGTACGTGAAGGATTTGGAGGACGTTTAGAATTCTTTATTGGTGGAGGAGCCCTTTTAGATATTGATTTACAAAAGTTTTTTTACGCCATTGGAATACCAATGTATCAAGGTTATGGGCTATCCGAATCAGCCCCAATAATCTCATCTAACGCACCGGCGCGTCATAAATTAGGATCATCGGGCTTTCTGGTCAAAAACTTAGATTTAAAAATCTGTGATCATGAAGGAAAAACTTTAGCCACTGGAGAAAAGGGAGAAATTGTAGTCAGAGGAGAAAATATTATGAAAGGTTATTGGAAAAATGAATCCGCCACGAACGAAGCCTTAAAAGATGGCTGGCTATATACAGGCGACATGGGCTATATGGATACAGATGGTTTTCTATATGTTTTGGGTCGATTCAAAAGCTTATTAATCGGAAATGACGGCGAAAAATACAGTCCCGAAGGGATTGAAGAAGCTATCGTTGAGCAATCCAAGTACATTGATCAAATCATGTTATACAACAATCAAAACAACTATACCGTTGCCCTAGTAAATCCTAATCTTGCTAACTTGAACACTCGACTAAAAGAGTTAGGACTCATAATCAATTCGGACCACGGTGCTTTGGCAACAATACAAATCATTGAATCAGAAATTAATGAATACCTACCAGGAGGAAAATATGAAAAAGCATTCCCCCAGCGCTGGATTCCTATTACTATTGGCGTTTTAAATGAGGGCTTTACCGAGGAGAACAAATTATTAAACTCTACAATGAAGATGGTGAGAGGAAAAGTAGTTGAAAAACACCAAGCACTTTTGGATTTCCTGTATACTAGTGAAGGAAAGGTCGCAGAGAATGCACTTAATATTTCCAATATTAAAAAGATAAAATAAAGACCTTTAAGACAACTTTTTACGGTTTCCCATCCCCTGCAATTCAATCAATGAGCTTGATTTTATTGACAGATTTGGTGAGATGAGATCGCCAATCGGATCAAGTAAACTCTTATTATTTTCTTTACCTGATTTAATTTTAGGGGAAATAGGATATGCATTCAGTAATACAGATTTAGTAGGTTGCAACATTTCAGTCACCGTAGACAAAGGTAAACTGATGTTTAACCAATCCTTTTCGAGATGAGTTGGTAAAATAAGTGGGCAACGATGATGAGGGATTTGTTGCATTAGCGCATTAGCTGAAGTGGTTATTATTGCAAAACTCTCTACGATTTCGCCATTTGCAGCATTGAGCCATGTGTCATAAATCCCTGCAAAGGCAAACGGTCTTTTTTTGTCTTTCTGAAAAACTAGGTATGGCTTATCAAGCCCTTCATTGGTTGTTCCCTCTATAAATGCATCTGCAATTACTAAGCAACGCTGTGATCTAATTGGTTTGCGAAAAGCTGGTTTGGTAATAATATCAAGGCTTCCATGATAATCGAATGCGTTTTCCTTATTTTTATCCCCTTCCGATCGGGCATTGAAGAGATACATAGGTTTCTTCGCCCAAAATGGAGTTAAGCCAAATTGAAATAGTTGAAGTTCCCTAGGTTTATCCGAAGTAATAACTGGGGCATAAGTGCCAGGTGTTATATTGTAATTTGGCTTCCATTCCAAAAATTTTGGAGCAGTTATATTAAACCTTTGCTCCAATATTTCAGTTTTTTGAACTAAAACGTATCTACCGCACATTTAAAAATTTAAATTTAATCCTAATGATGGCATGAATGGTAGTTGATCCACTCTTTGATTAGTAACCCTATCTACATAAAAAATATTGGCACGATTATAAACATTGGTAATGCTGAGCGTAATTTCAAGCAATGAGATTTCTGTTAACGGAATTGTGCGTTTCAAACCAAAGTCAAGACGATGATATGATGGCAATGTTTTGCTATTAATACTTCCGTATACAATTCCAACTTCGCCATTAGCAGTGGTGTAATCCGTACCAATACCGTCCGAAAAATTCATTATTTCATAATTCCCCGCAGTTGGAGTAAAAGGAAATCCAGACCCATAGTTCCATCTGAAATTAACATCCCATAGTTTTTTCACTCCCAGCGCATAAGTGGTTAAGAGATTTACGTTGTGTCGGCGATCGAAGTGTGGTACATAACTGATTAAACCATCAAAACGATGACTAAAGGAAAGGGAATACACTGCCCAGATATAAAGTCTATTTTGCTGAAACTGCAATGAAATATCGACTCCCTCGGCATCACCCGACTCGATAATAAAATCCTTTTTAAGCACATCCGATTTATCGGCATAATAGGCATTATCATCAAATATCTTACTTTTATTGAGGTTGGTTAATTGGGTAAACCATTTATAATATCCTTCGACATTGAGCGTCAAATATTGACTTAAATCATACTCAAAACCACCGATAAGATGAGTGGATTTCTGTAATTTATGAGTCAATTTTTCGCCTTCAAACTCATTCTGGAGGTTATCAGGTCCTGACACAAAACCATAAAATAGATTGACAACATCTCGATCAGAGGCAGTGCTGATAAGGTTTTGAGAAAATAAACCAGTCGCAGCTTTTAAACGAAGGACGGACGAAAGATTATATTTCAGCGCAAGGCGTGGCTCGATAGAAGTGTTTGCGAGCGAAGCATAATAGTGAATGCGAATGCCAGGAACGATAATAATTTTCGCAAAACTTTGTTGACTTTCTTTTATCACTTTCTCGCCAAAAAGCAGCCTGGTGGACGCATAGACCGCCAATTCTGTTGTGTTTTCTTTTTGCGAAATTACTCTATTAAGGGAGTTAGTAAATTGAAAATCAGTTTTAAACCCCTTCATTTCTATGCCATAAATTAGGCGATTTTTTCCAAGAAAATAGGTAAAATCGAGTCCCATATTAAAGCCCCCCACTTCGCTACTCCGAGGAATTGCAGATCCGTCACTCATTTCGATTCTGTAATCGGAATAAGACATATTACCAGAAAGTAGCATTGGAGACTGCCCAGGTACCACAGAGAATTTCATACCTCCACCAAAGGAGTGCCATTCATAATTATTGATCGTTTGATAGCTCACTTGATCATTGAAATTGAATCCGAAGACATCAGCCTTATTACCATTATTACCGATAAAAGAGACCTTACCGTAGAAATCAGCGAAAGTAAAAGGGAGACCATTACCATCATTAACGTATTTATAAATGCTGTTCGACGTTTGATTAATGTATGATTTCTTAGCTGAAAAAAGATATGATATACTTCCAGATTCAGGTTTTTTTGCTTTCAGAATTGGACCCTCGAGGATAATCTTTGCACCAAAAGTATTAAGATCGACCTTCCCCGCAAATTGATAAGGATTTCCGTAACGCATTGAAATATCCATAACGGAAGAGATTCGGCCTCCATACTCAGCACCAAAACCTCCAGTATAAACATCAGCATTACTGATAAGATCAGCATCAAAAACTGAAAATAAACCAATGGAATGAAAGGGGTTGTAAATGGTCATCCCATCAAGCAGAACAAGGTTTTGTACAGGAGTTCCGCCGCGAATATAAAGTTGTCCTCCTTGATCCCCTGTAAAAACCACTCCCGGAACCACCTGAAGATATTGAGCAAAATCAGCCTGCCCTCCTATAGTTGGAAGTCTATTCATGCTTTTAGGAGTAATTTTCACCACGGAGGTAGTTGGATCTAAATAGGAATTCTGTCGTTGAGCCGAAATTGTGGCGCCAGAGATTTCGTAAGTAGCTTTTACTAAAGCTAATTTCTTATAAACTATTTCACCAGCATTTACTTGAATTAGAATCCTCAGGGTGTCAAAGCCAACGCTCGTAACTTGGATAGTATAATTTCCTTGTGGAACTTTTGAAATGGTGAAATACCCACTTTCGTCAGTTACTCCACCCAAATTTGTACCAGTCAAATATACATTGGTGTATAAAACGGCTTGGCCAGTAGATTTTTCAATTACCATCCCTCGAACCGTTGCAAACTGAGCAGAAAGGCTATATGGAACAAAGAAAAAAAACAAAACAAAAAGACGGAGAAAAAATTTCATCATCAATATAAATTAAAATAAACAAATGTTACCACGAACAAATGTACAAACAGAAAAAAAAGAAAATAGTTGTATAAAAACGAAAATAAAAATAGCAGACCAATTAATCTGCTAGACGTTCTCGGGCTTCTGCAAGCTGTTTTTTTCGAGCTTGACGTAGCATATATTTATTCACAAAATCTTCACCTGGTTTGATAAGGATAGCCACTCCTAGTTTGAGCCCTAATCCTATCCAAAAATTATTGGAAAAGGTTCTTTCAATGATTGGTTCGATAAAAGCTTCTGAGATAATAAATAATGCAATCGCAAAAATAAGAATGATTGTTCCAGCCTTTCGACCAATTTTAGCTTCTGTAAGTTGATCAATAGTTTGATTAAGTTGGTGATTCAAATCAGCCAATTTGATATTAGAGCTTTCGAGCGCTTCGTTAGTTTTATTTAATTTATTCTGCAGACGATCGCTAATTTTGGTGATAATCTTCACCTGATCAATTAGCTCTTCATAATTTTCAACGATTTTTTTGAATTCCAATTGTAGTTCAATTTTGGAATATTCATTTCGTTGAAGAAACTGCTTACTTTGCTCGAGATTTTCTAGTTCTCTTTGGTATATACTCTGATTTGCCATTTACAGATTAGTCTTCTTTAGCCACTATGTTAAACGGTAAACCACTTACATCTTGGTAATCTTCACCAGTTTCCATCATTTCCTCATCATCTTCTTCGTAATACCATTCCACCAAAACCTCTTTGCCATCATTTAACATTCCCTTAAGTCGTTTTAAGACTTCAAGAATGTACTTTGAGGAACTAGTGTTGAAGTATTCTAAACTAATTTTAGCCACAATCTTTTGTGGAGCAACCGCACTATATGAATCAAGCCAGAGCAAAACAGGATTAAAAAACTCAAAGGTATTTTCTGGAATAGATCTACCAGATATCTCCAAAATTCCTGTACTTGCTGAAAAAGCTATTTTAGGAGTTTGCTTAGTTCCTTCGATTTTAAAATTATCCATAACAAATCTTTTTTGTGATTCTATTAATATATTGATTATTTAATTATCTCTCTTTTTATCCACTTTAACTTTCAAGTCAAAAAAGGATAAGTCATCATTAACTTTTGTAAAATTATAATCCAATTTCTGACCCGATTTTCTAGCCATGTCAATCATACCAAGGTCTGCACCTCCCTTATTGGAAATAATATTATTATCCAAAATTTCGCGATAATACTGGCGCAATTCATCCTTTGAGAGGGAATTAACCCTATCTATCCGGTCTTTTAAAGGCGAAATCTCAACATTCTTGATGTAATTACCTGTCAAAATATAGTAGAAATCCTCATCGTAAAACAATTCGAGCATTGCCCGTCTTGTATGAATGTCTCCTTCCACCTCAGCCTCTGCATGGTGATAAAGGTTCTGCATACATTCAACCAGCACATTGAATATTTTCTTCCTAACGCTGCTTTTTTCTGAAACAGCATCCAATTTGGTTTCCATTATTTGCAAAACCATCGTAATAATGTCGGAATTTATTTCGCCTTTAAAGGATAAAACAATATGGTTATCCATCATATTGCGAAACTTTTCGTAAGTATTCATATTTACTTTTTTATGAATTATTAGAAGGCACTAATTTATAAAAAAAATGTTACGCTTTGACGTTTTTTAAAAACAAATTCCAATAACTAAAACATCGTCGATTTGTTCATGTTCTCCTCGCCATTCGTTGAACTGTTTTTCCAAACTAACTATCGCGTTTTCAGGGTCTGAGTAAGGCAATTGCATTAATAATTCTTTGAATCTTTTTGACATAAACTTTTTACCATTAGCCCCTCCAAATTGATCAATGTAACCATCTGTAGAAACAAAAACCTGATCTCCCTTTTCCATTTGAATCGTTTTAGTGGTGAAACCTAAGTCCATTCTTTCAGAAATTCCTATGGGCATTCGGTCTGCTTTTACTTCAATTAGCCGATCACCAAATAAGGCAAAAGCAAAATCATATTCCAACTGACTCTCATCAACTGGCTTAGCTTTAACAATATAAAGTGGATTGTATGCGCCGGCGAATTGTACAATTTTATTTTCGATATCAATAGCCACTAAAGCGATATCAAGTCCATCTTTGGCCTGAACATCACCACTTTGCTTAAGGTCGGCAACGATGTCGTATCGCATATTATCTAAAATTCGCGCAGGATCGGTTATTTGTTTTTCCTTTACAACTTTATTAAGCGAACTGATACTTATCATGCTCATAAAAGCACCCGGGACTCCGTGGCCAGTACAGTCTGCAGCAGCCACTATCATTTTGTTTTTATAAAAGGTATTCCAATGAAAATCACCACTAACAATATCCTTTGGACGATAAAATATAAACGAAGATTTAAGCAATTCATTCATTTTTTGCGGAGGGGGCATTATTGCTTTTTGGATTCGTTGGGCGTAGTTAATACTATCGGTGATATCCTTATTCTTTTTTGCTAACAAATCATTTTTCTGTTGTATTTCAACCGTTCTTTCTTTCACTTTTTGTTCGAGTTCCGCTTTTTCATTTTTCAATTGACGTTCACGGATTTTAATAAACATCACCAGACCAATAATCAAAACAAAAAGAACCAAACTATAAAACCAAATGGTTTGCCAAAAAGGAGGACGAATTGTAAAGGAGAATTTCTCAGATTCTATATTCCAAACGTTTGCATTATTCATTGCCATCACTTCAAAAGTATAATGTCCGGGAGGCAAACTAGGATAATTCACATAGGTCTGTGAAGTAATGGGTTGCCATTCTTCTTCCGCTCCTATTAACCGAACCTTATAGGCAACTTTATCTGCATTTGTTATACAAATTGACTTATAATCAATCAAGATTGAATTCTCATTATATTTGAACACCATATCCTGAGTAATAGGACGATCTTCAAGGTTAACTCTGAGTCGATTAATTCTTGTAATTGGAGGTAATTCGTTTATTTTTAATAATTTAGGAACAATTTGCGTTAGTCCTGTTGCAGTTCCGGCCCATAAAACTCCTGTTTTATCACGATAAAGTGCGTTTGGTTTGATTTCAATTCCTACAAAACCTTCTTTTTCGGCAAAAGATAAAACTCTTTTAGTCTTTATCTCAATTTTATTAAGACCACGATTCGTAGCCACAAATAAATTTCCAGCTAAATCAAAGCTGAGAGCGGTTATCAGATTAGAAAGCAGGCCATTTTCAAAACTGTAATGCTCAAGTATTTTATGATCGTTAACCAAAAAAACGCCCATCCCTTCGGTTCCAATCCACAACTGGCTTTCATTACCAAGAATACAAGTGGGAGTAACCTCCATGCCAAAATTATAGGGTTTGATGGTGCCGTCACTTATTCGTATCTGGGTCACTCCTTTATCGCGATGTCCAACCCACATCATATTATTTTCGTCACAATAAAGCGTAGAAATATCATTATTCAGCAGATTACTTCCTTGGGTAAGAACGTTTAATTTATCACTAGACGGCTCAAAGTAGATAAGTCCGCCATAAGATCCTACCCATAAATTACCATCTTTATCTAACTCCATGGCGGTGACGTTAGCACTATTAGAGGCTTGATAAAGAACTGTATTTACTAAATAAGCATAAGTGAATTTATTTCGAGCTGCATCAAAAAAGGACACTCCTCCTCCCCATGTTCCAACCCATTGATTTCCCTTTTTATCTTGCTTTACAAAGCGAACATCAGTTGACTGAAAGTTAAGACCATCGCTAGTAAAATGCTTAGTTTTGAAGTGACCGAACTGATCTTTAGTAGCGTTAAACAAGCCTTCGTTGGTAGCATACCAAAAATCGTTTTTAAATCCTTCCGATATTCCGTATACTTGAACTACTCTATCGGACAAAAACTTTTTTGCATGAATGAATGCACGCCCTTTAAAAACAGCTAATCCTTTGGAATAGGTTCCGATTAGCATATTTCCTTCAAAATCAGCAGCAACACAAGTTATCGTATTATCAATTAATCCATTTTCCGTGTCATAATTTTCGATTTTATCGCCATTAAAAACAGATATTCCTCCGCCATAAGTTGCGACCCAAACGCTACCATCATATGATTGATAAATATCACTAATCCAATTATTTACGAGTCCATCACGCTTGTCAAAAATTCGAGCTTTAGCTTTAACTGATGGATAATGATACAAACCGCCATTAAAAGTACCTACCCAAAAACCATTATTTTTATCTTCCAAAACACTAGTGATCTGAAAGTATTGAGGCCAGTCAATAAATTGATCATTTACAAATTCAAACTTATTAAGCTTTGAATCATAATATTTAACGCCGTAGCCTGTGATGAATAATAAACCCAACGATTGAGTTTTGGCCATAGAAAAAACCTCATTAGGGAGTCCGCTTTTAGCAGTTATATGAGCAGAAATTTGAATTTTTTCAGCAAATGGGTCATCAATTCGATAAACGCCACTTTTAGAAGTTGCAATCCAAAGTCTGCCTTTTTCATCTTGCTCAATATCAGAAATATCGCCGAGAGCGCTATCAAGCTTAATGGTATAAAACTTATCTTTTCGCAAATATGAAAAACCTGAGGATAGGTGACCAATCCAGAGAGTTTCAGCACTATCTAAATGCAATGCAGAAACTCCAAATGCCGAAATTCCATCTTCAATGGTGTAATTTCTAAAAGTATTTCCATCAAAGCGTGATAATCCACTAGCCGTACCAATCCAAACGTAACCGTCATGAGATTGAATAATACTTTTGATTTTGGTATGCGCCAATCCTTCCTTTACACTGTAATTATCGAAGTAATAATCTTGAGGATATGCGCTTTTTGCTAGGCTCATCAAGAATATAAATGAAAGAAATACGACCGATTGAAATGAACTTCTTACCATGATTGTGTATTTAGAAAAACAAAAAAAAGAGAAAGCTTTTGGCTTTCTCTCGATAAAATTATTGTTTACGTTATTTGCGAATAAAAAAGAAAGTACCATTTTCATCCTCCATTCCGTCAATTTTACCAAATTGCGGAGCTTGCTGATTATTTTTAGTAACGGCCTTTTTAACTGAAAGTACAATACTTTCTATCGGAATACAACTATTAGGATTGTGAATCAAGGAATTAGCAAATGTCTTAGTAAATTGGGAATTATCAGAAGCCAGTTCATATCCAGCTGAAGAAAAGACCTGACTTGATTTGAATTTAGTGGCTTTCCAGTCGGAGCAATCCCTTTCAGTGATATCTGAACGCATGGCTTGATAGAACGATGGGCCTGATTCACAAGCATCTGTAATAACTAAGGTATGGGTTACAATTTTGCTGTAAGCCTGCATAGAGGACTTAAGAGTGCTTATATTAAAATAGGTAAATTCATCATCTGTTCTACCATCAACAGGAACCCAATAACCAGTATTATTCAAGAATTTTCCGTGACCTGCATACCAAACGATAATGGAGTTTACATTGTTTTTAATCACTAGATCCCGCAATTCTATAGAAAAGAACTTTTCCATTTGGGATTTAGTAAGGTTCCGCTTGTGAATAATGTAATTAATATTATAATTTGCTAGAGCCGATTTCATCATTGAAACATCTTTAGTGGGCCCATTTAGGGAAGCAAAAGTAGAATATTGAGCGTTTTCAATAAAGATCACCCAAGTTTTCCCCATAGGATTCTCAGAAGCTATTTCAGCGCCTTCTCTATTTAGGATATATTTTTTCGTAGTTGTATTTCCAAAAATATCTTTTACTTCAATTGAGATTTGATTTTTATTCGTGATATTAACACTTGCGCCAAAAGAAGGATTTAGAGTCGACGGGATGAAACTAGCTTGTGCACTATCAATCAGAATTGAAGCAATTAAGCTAGCATCGATTATGGTGCCCTCGATGTAAAGTTTTGCTTCGCTAGACTGCAAATAGATTTGTCCATCATCACTTGCCATTGGCTGAACAAGACTAAGTTCAGGTGCATCTACTTCGGTAAATTGTATTTGCATGATTTCATTAGTCACATTGTCATAAACATCTCTGACCGCAAAAACAATTTCAGTTTTATCTTTAACTACTAGTTTAGTATTAAATTCATTTTTCTTAGAGGTAGAATCAAATTGTATTACAGTACCGTTGATGGTAAAAGACTTTATTGGGCTTTCGTCATTAACTTGACCAGATATTTGTTGAGTTTCTTTTCCAAGGATTATTTGAATTTTTTTATCCGAAGTAACCATTGGATTATTGATTACCAAAACAGGACGATTGTCTTCTCGTTTTAATTCAAACAAACGAATATGAGCGGCATCCAGTAATTTAAGGGCTACTTCATCTTTAAGATTAAGCGCATCTAACTTTTCGTAATCAAGAATTGCTTTATCTAAGCTGTGGATTTCCTCATAACTTGCTGCTCTATTGAAATAAGCTGGATAATACTGAGGATCCATATCAATTACACTTGTATAGTCATTGATCGCATTGATATGTTGTTTAAAGTCATAGTACATTTGACCTCTTTTAAAAAATACATCTTTTAAGAATGGCTCATTAGGATACAATACAATTACCTGCGACAAATCATTAATTGCACTAACATAATCAAACTTTTTGTTATAAGCTGCTGCTCGTATTAAATAGGCATCCTTGCTACGTTGATCGATACGCAAAGCAGAATTGACCGATGAGATTGTAGGATCGAAAAGATTTTGCTGAAAGTAGGCATTTGCTAAGCCGATATACCCTTTGATATTATTCTCTTCGTCAGAAATAGCCAATTGATAATAATTTTGAGCTTCTTTATATTCCTTGCGAGCAAAAAGCATTTCTGCTTTATCATAATGAGTTTGAAAGATCTTTTTAATTTCGATTGCAGCATTAGCAGTAAATAGAGCCTCATCAATTTTATTTAGGTTAAATAAAGCCATCACTTTGATATGGTAAGAATCCAGTAACTTTTTATCATTTAAGATAGTCAAATCAGCAAATTTGATAGCACTTTCGTATTTTTCTAACGCTAGTGCTAGGCGAGCTGCTTGAAGTGAATAGGCTGGTTCTTTTGCATCTAAGATACAAGCACGCTCTAAATCTGCAAAAGCCTCGTATGTTTTATTGAGTTTAATATATACATCAGCACGAGCAACAAAAGCTTTTACAAAGTCGGGCTCCATTTCTATGGCTTTCGTAAAATTATCGAGTGCATCATTATACTGCTGACTTTCACTGAAAGTCTCTCCAGTTTTAAAAAACTTTTTTGCATTTTGGGCCTGCCCAAAGGAAGCCAAAAGAATGAACGATAAAAGGAATGAAAGTGTTTTCATAATATTGAGAGTGTGATTTATTAGACTTATTATATTTAGTCGCAAAGATAAGAAAGAAGCATGCTTTTTACAAGAAAAAAAACTCATAACTATCATAGTAAACTAAAAACAGGTAAAAAGCCTAGTTTGGCAAGACCATTACTCAAAAAGTAGGGGCAATATTATAAAAACTAGCTAACTAAAGTTCCAACATTCTCACCTTGTACCACTTTAAGAAGCTCACCTTCTCGGTTCATATTAAAGACATAAATAGGTAAATTATTTTCTTCGCAAAGGGTGAAAGCGGTTAGATCCATTATTGCCAATTTTTTTTCATAGGCTTCACGGAAAGAAAGCATTGTATATTTTACAGCATCCGAAAATTTTTCAGGATCTTTATCATAAATGCCATCAACTCTTGTCCCCTTTAAAATAACATCGGCTTGCATTTCAATAGCTCTCAGGGCGCTGGCAGTATCGGTAGTAAAATACGGATTACCAGTTCCCCCGCTAACAATTACAACTTTGCCTTGTTGCAGATATTCTGTTGCTCTTTTACGGCTCATTTTTTCGACTATAGGATTAATCTCCAACCCACCCAATAACTGAGTATCAATACCGAGATTCTCGAGTGCCCCTTGAATAGCCATAGAATTAATAACAGTTGCGAGCATACCCATATAATCGCCTTGAACGCGATCGAAACCTTTCCCTACACCACTCAAACCGCGAAAGATATTTCCCCCTCCAATTACGATGGCTATTTGCACTCCTGCATCATATGCTTTTTTGATTTCTATAGCATAAGTATTTAATTGTTCAGTACTTATACCATAATTTTGTCCGCCCATCAGTGCTTCACCACTCAGTTTAAGCAATACCTTTTTATATTTCATAATTATTGAATTAATTGTGTATTTGAGAAATCGAAAATACAAAAATATTTTACCCTTTTGATAAATTCACAAAAACAAGTGATTAAAAAATATTTTTCCATTTATGTAAAGTGGCAGAAATATTAAAAAAATAGCCGTATGGAATAATCCCATACGGCTATCATAATAACTAAAAAATCTCTTATAAAGAAAGGCGATAGAATGAAGTAACGGTAAGATTTTTATTTGCACTGCGAAGATATTGGTCAACGCTTAATTTATTGTCGCGAACAAAATCTTGAGCCAAAAGAGTTCTCTCTTTGTAGAACTTATTCAATTTACCTAAGGCAATTTTTTCAAGCATTTCCTCAGGTTTACCTTCTTGACGAGCTTGTTCTTTTCCGATTTCTATTTCTTTTTGAATGATAGATTCATCAACACCCGATTTATCAAGCGCGATTGGAGCCATAGCAGCAATTTGCATATTCACCTCTTTACCTAGCGTATCGATATCCGCTACATCAGCCATATTCAAACCCATGATGGTTGCTAATCGATTACCAGGATGCACGTATGCAAAAGTTCTGGCAGCGCTAATAATCTTATAATCAGCCAATTCAATTTTTTCGCCAATTTTTGCTAATTGTTCTAGAATCATATTCTGAACACTCAATCCGTTGATTTCAGCATTTTTAAGTGCCTCTGCGTCTAGAATTTTATCTTCCACTGCTTTAGAAGCAACTGAAGAAACAAAATTGATAAAATTTTCATTTTTAGCAACGAAATCTGTTTCACAACTCATGCGAACCACAGCTGCAAATTGTTTGTCATCACTAACTTTTGCGATGATAACTCCTTCGGCAGCGTCTCTATCAGCACGGTTATCAGCAACTTTTTGTCCTTTTTTGCGAAGGATTTCGATTGCTTTTTCAGAATCGCCTTCAGCTTCCATCAAAGCCTTTTTACAATCCATCATGCCAGCGCCAGTAATTTGGCGCAATGCATTCACTTCAGCAGCAGTAATATTTGCCATTTGTATAGTATTTAAATTTTAGAATTAGCTATTAATCTTCAACTTCTGATTCGAGTTCATCATCAACATCAACGACCGCTTTCTCAGCTTTAGTTTGATCTTCAGGTTTTTTATCTCTTTCAAGTTTTCTTTCAGCTAAACCTTCGTCAATTGAAGCGCAGATAACATCCATTACCAAGGCGATAGATTTAGCAGCGTCATCATTAGCGGGGATTACGAAATCGATATCGCGAGGGTCTGAATTGGTATCAACCATTGCAAAGACAGGGATATTCAATTTTTTAGCTTCAGAAACGGCGATACTTTCTTTCACAACATCAACCACAAACAAAGCGGAAGGAAGGCGAGATAGGTCAGCAATACTTCCAAAGTTTTTTTCCAACTTAGCTCTTTCGCGGCTAATTTGAAGGCGTTCACGTTTTGAAAGATTATTGTAAGCGTCGTCATTGAGCAATTTATCGATAGTGGCCATTTTGCGAACTGCTTTGCGAATAGTAGCAAAATTAGTCAACATACCACCAGGCCAACGTTCGGTTGCATAAGGCATACCAGTTTTTTGAACTCGTTCAGCAACGATTTCTTTAGCTTGCTTTTTGGTAGCAACGAATAGAATTTTTTTACCTGATTTAGCGATTTGCTTAGCCGCAGCAGCAGCTTGATCTAGAAGGACTATAGTTTTGTGAAGGTCAATAATGTGAATTCCATTTTTCTCCATAAAAATATAAGGAGCCATATTTGGATTCCATTTACGTTTTAAGTGACCAAAGTGAACGCCAGCATCAAGCAAGGCGTCGAAATTTGTTTTTGACATAATAAAATAATTAAACTGTTTACATTCTGATTAAAAAAACAACCTCCGGGTAGCCTTCGATAGAAAAATCGAGTGAGTCCCGGAAGTTTAGATACTAAACATTGATATCGATTAACGTTTGGAGAATTGGAAACGTTTACGTGCTTTCGGACGGCCTGGCTTTTTACGCTCAACCATACGGGGATCACGACGCATCAACCCTTCTTTTTTCAATAAAGGACGATATTCTGCATCAACTTGAACTAAGGCGCGAGAGATAGCAAGGCGAACAGCTTCGGCTTGTCCTTTCACTCCACCACCATCAAGGTTGACTTTAACATCATACTTACCAATAGTGTCGGTAACCTCAAATGCTTGGGTTACAATGTACTGTAAAATTCCAGTAGGAAAATAGGTTTTATAATCACGTTTGTTAACGCTGATTTCGCCACTTCCAGGACTCATATAAATACGAGCGACGGCGGTCTTTCTACGACCAATTACATTAATAACTTCCATGCTTATTTGAGTTCATTTATGTTCAACAATTGAGGCTTTTGTGCTTCATGAGGATGTTCGTTTCCGGCATAAACATGTAAATTGCGGAAAAGCTCAGCTCCTAATTTATTTTTGGGTAACATCCCTTTGATTGCTTTTTCTAAAACAGATTCAGGTTTTTTAGCCAATAATTCGAGAGGAGTAGAAAAACGTTGACCACCAGGATATCCGGTGTAACGTATGTATTCTTTATCGGTCATCTTTTTGCCCTTCAACACCACCTTTTCAGCGTTGATAATAATAACATTATCCCCACAATCAACATGAGGAGTATAGTCTACTTTGTGCTTACCTCTTAATAAAAAGGCAACTTTTGACGCTAAACGTCCTAAAGTAGCACCATCAGCATCAAGTAAAACCCAGTTTTTGTGAACTGTAGCTACGTTGGCTGAAATAGTCTTATAACTTAAAGTGTTCATTCGTTTTGCTTTAAATATAAAAAATTAAACAATTCATCAATACAATAATAAATCATCTAAGGGCAAACTAATCGGCGTTCAGTGCACCATCACTGACTTCTTTTCTGTAATTCCGATAAATCGATAATTTACTATTTGGTATTAATTTCCAATCAATCAAGTCCTTACTACATTTCTTGAAAATCGGGCTGCAAAAGTAATACATATTTTTTTATCAGCCAACACCTTATCCCCTCTTTTCTTCACTTTTCTTTTTATTCACCAAATAATGCATGTTCAGAATTCGGGATTGCAATTTGATTGCACGTAAAAAATTCATCTTTGATGAAGTAGAGTCCGCAAAATGCAATAAAAAAGCAGGCATAAATTGTTCATATTATGACAATATTGAGATTTCGATTTTGGTATTAGAATAATACTACCTTTGCCGCCCAATTCAGAAATTATGGAAGATATAAGAAATATAGCCATCATAGCTCACGTTGACCACGGCAAAACTACCTTGGTTGACAGGCTTTTACATCAAGTACAAATGTTTCGTGAGAACGAAAATGTAGGAGAATTAATTCTTGATAACAATGACCTCGAACGTGAGCGTGGCATTACAATTTTATCCAAAAACGTTTCGGTAAGATACAAAGGCGTTAAAATTAACATCATCGACACCCCTGGTCACTCTGATTTTGGGGGAGAAGTTGAACGTGTTTTAAACATGGCTGATGGAGTTTTGCTCATCGTCGACGCTTTTGAGGGGCCTATGCCTCAAACTCGATTTGTATTACAAAAAGCAATTGAGCTTGATCTGAAGCCTATCGTAGTCATTAATAAGGTAGATAAGCCCAATTGTACTCCTGAAGATACCCAAGAGGCTGTTTTTGATTTGATGTTTAGTTTAGAAGCATCAGAAGATCAGCTTAATTTTCCGACTGTTTACGGATCGGCTAAAGCAGGTTGGATGGGTCCTGAATGGAATAATCCAACCGAAGATGTAAGTTTTTTGCTTGACCAAATTATCGAATTTATTCCAGCTCCTAAAATTGTAGAAGGTAGCCTCCAAATGAGAATTACTTCTCTCGACTATTCCAGCTATACTGGACGCATAGCCATTGGAAAAATAACAAGAGGTAGCCTACAGTCGGGGATGAATATATCAGTAGTAAATCGTAAAGGTGAAATATTAAAATCCAACATTAAAGAGGCCTACACTTTTGAAGGACTTGGAAAACAAAAAACTAAAAAAGTAATCCAATGTGGTGAAATTTGTGCCATTTTCGGAATCGAAACTTTTGACATTGGAGATACGGTTGCCGACTTTGAAAACCCAGAAGCGCTAGCCCCAATTACTGTGGACGAACCGACCATGAGTATGCTATTCACCATTAACAACTCCCCTTTTTATGGTCAGGATGGTAAGTTCGTTACTTCGCGTCAATTGCGGGATCGATTGTATGCCGAGATTGAACGAAATCTAGCTTTACGAGTTGAAGGAACTAATTCAGCGGACACTTTTATTGTCTATGGGCGTGGTATTTTACATCTTTCCATTTTGGTAGAGACGATGCGTAGAGAAGGCTACGAATTGCAACTTGGTCAACCACAAGTAATTATTAAAGAAATCGACGGGGTTAAAAATGAACCAATCGAAGTATTGACCGTACAGGTGCCAGAATCTTTTGCAGGAAAAGTAATTGAATTAGTAACCCAAAGGAGAGGCGAAATTGTAAATATTGAAGTAAAAAATGATCGAAGCTATTTAGAATTTTATCTACCCTCGCGAGCTATCATTGGATTGCGCAATCAAATGCTTACAGCAACAGAAGGGGAAGCTGTAATTGGTCATCGACTGAAGGGTTATGAACCACTCAAAGGCGATTTGGGAATTAAACGTAACGGAGCACTTATTGCTTTAGAAACAGGTACTTCCATTCCCTTTTCGATTGGCAAATTGCAAGATCGAGGAAAATTCTTTGTTAATGCAGGGGAAGAGGTCTATGAAGGAATGGTCATTGGTGAACATATTCGCCAAGGTGACTTAGTAATTAACATTACCAAAACCAAGAAGTTAACCAATATGAGAGCCTCAGGTTCTGACGAAAAGTTATATGCGGCACCGCCAATTAAGTTTTCATTAGAAGAGGCGATGGAATACATCCGCAATGATGAATATTTAGAAGTAACTCCAAAAAATCTACGACTCAGAAAAATAATGCTTAAAGAAACTGATAGAAAGCGATTTAAAAATTCCAACGACTAATCAGTCATTTTTGAGTAAATATTAA
>DYSI01000060.1 GCA_020718275.1 Draconibacterium orientale | reverse complement strand
TTTTTTTATCGGACAACACTGATAAAAATATTAATTTTTAGTTTTATAATTATTAAAGTTTTCCATATTGGAAACGCCCATAGAAAGGACATTTTGCATTTCAAATTACCCACATTTTGGATAGCTAAATGTATCATTGTGAGGCTTTTACAATCAATATAACTATTTTGTTTGGATATATGAAATGCAAATGGTGATAGTTTATGGACAAAATACTATAATTACAATGGGAATGAAATTTTCGACACAGAACTCCAAGGCTTTATGATAGAAGATGATGGTAGTTTTGTTGGTGTAGGATATGGAATGTTACAGGCTGGCTCTTCACAAAAGCTATGGTTTTTTAAAACTGATACGAATGCTTATTTGGGTTTTGATAATAGTACTATTAATGAAAATGAATTTATCCGAATATACCCAAATCCTACTTCTGATTTAATTAATATTGAACTTAGTAACATAATGCATTCAGATATTGAATTAGAGTTATTTGATATAACTGGCAGAAAGATTATTGCTCGGAAATCTATAAAAAGCCAGAAGCATGTAATGGATATAAGTAAACTCTCATCAGGAATCTATTTGCTTAATGTGTTAACTGATGCAGTGGTTATAAAATCTGTGAAAATAATTAAAGAATAATTCCAGCCCAAACGCATCTACACACATTGATTTCTATGCCAATGCACTTACCAACCCAAATAAAAATCAAAGAGTGAAGCTGCACAACCCACGGAGTAGAATGAAGCCCAGCAGGTAACAATTGATATAGTTCATGCAGCGTTAAGTGCATTTATGAAAGGAGAGTGGTAAATTTAAAGTTGGTAATTTTTTAAAACTTTAGTGGTAAATCTGCGGTACGAAACCATATCAGCGGGGTGATCATTGATCAAAATTTTATTTAGGTTTATAAATCACGGCTTTTCCATGTTTACCATCAAGGCGAATTTCGAGTTCTTGATCAAAATGAACCACTCTAATAAACTCGTCTTCGTAGGTGGATGGCAAACTATTAAGGTAACCATAATTATAAAATCCTTGCTTAATATATGGGTTAACAGTCAGATATCCAACATGAAACGAGGTTAAATTTTGAAAGAAATGGGTTCCTTGACTTGGGTCGATACGGTAGTTTGACAATCCAGATTCAACAATAATGCGCGATTGGCTAATGTGAGGCCAGATGACAGGGATTCCTAGCCAATGGTCAGAAGATCCCCAGCGCCCAGGTCCAATGAGGATGTAGTGCTTATTTTCGGTGACAAATTGTGAATTTAGTTTTTCGATTATTGGCGGTAGTTTTCGATTATTGGCTGCATTGAATACTTCCGGCCTGACGTATACAATATCCTGAATGCCTGAGTATAAGCCATTTCCTAAGGAGGAGTTTGAAAAAATTATGGTATCCTCTTGCTTGATTTGTTCTTTTTTTACTTCCACAATAAGGTTGTCGCTACTCTCAACAATGGGCCTAATTTGCAAAAGGGAGAAAGTATAATTGCCATTTTCGTTTTTATTAAGATTAACCGCAAATTCAATTTCAATGGGTTTGTTCATGGCCAGCTGGCCAAGGCTTAAAATGTCTTTGATGATTTGATTTAGCGGGAATTTGTTATATTTCAGAATATGAGAAAAAGTAACGATTTTCTTACCTTTATCTTCCATCGTATCTCTAATCATCTTGGCATTGAGGTCATAGGTTGATAACATCATGCGCAAGGAATTGTCGGAGGGCAGTTGCCGTGTCGATAGATGAACAAGATTAACGCTATCGTTGAGGGAAGGGTGGAAGTGTTCTTGCTTAAGATCAAGGGCGTAAAACATTTTTTGGGTACTGCTGAGCGCCAATTCTGGGGTTGAAAGCTGCAAAACTTTTGAAGTATTATGCGGTGAAAATCTTAAACTATTGCCTCCACCATCCACTATTTGTTTGCCCAAACCGAGTGCAATTTCAACCACTCCATCACTAGCCACTTCATCACCAATAGGATAAAAATTTACTGATCGAGTAACTCCTGAAAAGCTTGGCATAAAAAAATCTCCATACGGATGCCCACATACTTCCTGTATTACCAGCGCCATCTTTTCTTCGTCAATCACGTTTTTAGTTGCCGCCATATACATTTTACTGGCTTTGAAATAAACCGAGGCATAGACATTTTTGATTGCTTCCGCTACTTTCTTCAGGCTTTTGGACTTACCACCCGATAGCGGCAACATAAAAGTAGAGTAAATGCCAGCAAAAGGTTGATAATGAGAATCTTCTAACAAGCTTGAAGATCGTATGGCAATAGGTTTATCTACTACATCAATATATTTTTCCAAATCCTGTGTTAGCGAAAGTGGGAGCGAAGCCTTGATAAAACCCTCCAAAATTTGTTCATCCGATGCGTCAGACAGCGCTAAATCATAGAGATTATTCGACTCCATAAATTCATCAAAGAGGTCGGTGCTGACAACCACTGTTTTAGGAATTGTAACGAAAACACCAGGATATCGATGATGCATTTTGTTATTTTTCAAAAGCAAGTCAATGAAAGCTAATCCACGCGCTTTGCCACCAATAGAACCTTCGCCGATTCGGGCAAACATTACATAAGAGTCGAAACTATCGCGATAAAATTTTGCAATTACCCCTCTACCACTATTACGACGATATCCGGCAATGGCATCATAAATGAAAGTCCGCACTTCGTCGAGACTTCCAAAATGTTCCGCACGTATAAAGCGAAACGTATTCGCCACATGATATAAAGCGCGAGACTTGAGCCATTTCGAAAAGTGATTGCGGTTGATATGATATTGCAATACATCATCGGGAACTTCTTTGATTAGTCGTTGTAAACCCTGCAAATCGTGGGCGCGTCCTACAATTTTATCCTCGGTAGGACTATAGAAAACGAAATCACCAAAGGCAAAATTGTCGAGTATGTATTTTCGTAATTCTTTGTTGAGCGTTTTGGAGTTTTTGTCAATAAAATTTACGTTTAGACGCTTGGCATACAGCGCATTATTTGCATCTGAGGATTGAATCAAAAGCGGCATAAATCGATCTTCTTCCCTTACTTTATTGCATAATCGCAGTCCTGCATGCTCATCTCTCACGCCTTCGCGTTTGTAGCTCATATCGGTGATAACGCCTAGAATATTGTTTTTATACCGCTCAAAATACTCAATCGCTTGTTCGTAATTAGTGGCTAATAAAATCTTAGGGCGGCCACGCATACGCATGGTTTTCTGATGCTCGTTAAGCCCCTCAGCCATGAACTTTTTTGATTGAAGGAAAATAATTTTGTAGATATTGGGTAAATAGCTGGAATAGAATCGCACGGAATCTTCCACAAGAATTACCACCGGCACCCCAATCTGATTTACATCAAACTCCACATTAATGCTATCCTCAATGAGTTTTACAATGGCTAATAGAATATCAGGGTGACCCAGCCAGCTGAAAACAAAATCCACCGCTTGCAGGTTTTCATTTTTTAGCTTCTTGCTTACTTCATTGCTGAAAGGGGTAAGAATTACGATGGGAATATTCTCGTAGGATTCTTTTATTTTACTCGAAAGTAGAAATGGATCCATACCTTGAACACTCAACATATTGATTACAAGTTCTATCTGGTTGCGTTCGAGGGCGTCGAAAACTTCTTTTGCGGTAGAAACTTGGATAAATTGTGGGGGATATCGTAAATTTAGAGAAACATATTCATTAAAAATTTGCTCGTCAATACGGCCATCTTCCTCCAACATAAAAGCATCGTACTTACTGCAAATAAGTAGGATTTTACTGATACGTCGATTCATTAATTGACCAAAGGCAACATCCGTATTGTAAATACTGGATTCAAGAATATCTGCCATAAAAGAATATTATTGTTTTAAGAGGCAAATGTAAATGAAAAAATGCAAGATTATTTCATTGATATTTAGTCAAAATGCTAATAAAGATTAGCGCCTTACATCTCTATTTCTAAATTTAGTTGTTTTACTCGCTCTTGATTTGCTTTTTTTATTGCCAGATCAGTTGGTTTAGTAGCATTTAGATTTCGCGAGAAATGATGTATATAATTATAAATGAAATATATACAAAATCAGTGTTGTCCGATAAAAAAACTACTAAATTGCTGAAATGGACTAAATATAATTTTTAACGGACAATAGTGATACAAAATGCTAAAGTGTAAATCGCTTAGAATGGCCAATGTAAAAAGCCAAATCGATGCAATAAAAAGAGAGTAACAAATCCAATGATTAACAGAATAAAAAAGAGGGTTACAAAGGGATGTTTTTTGCGGGTAAAAGGATCATGCAAATTCACTTTGGAGCCAATAGGTAATACGCCTAAATGCGTGAGGGTATTACCAAATGGGGTGTTGATACTCGCTTTAGCATTCAGCGCCCAGCCATTGGCATCGAGCAGCGGGGCGAGATTGCGTTTGCGTAATTTCAGAAAAGCGATAATTATTGAGGGACCTGAAATGGCAAGGATAATCCCAATAATGGCAAGGGGCATTTTCCACCAGACAAGGGCTAAAAAGCCAGAAAGAATGGAAGCTAATACGCCACCAATAGCACCTAAGGCCAAGCCTATGGCAGCAAATATTCCCACAAATTTTCCAATGTCGAAAGGAACGGGAGCAGCTTTAGGGGCTGCTGCTGGCGCAGCCTCGGGCAATGGACTGTTGGCGGCGGCAGTGGTTTCGCTTACTAATTTAGTATGAGCTCCCTCAACATTGCTGGCTGCAGCGGCATTTACTTTACTCTCTTGCGCACTAGCTACTTTGTTTATTTGTGTCTCGATAAGCCTTGAAACTTTGCGGTATGGAGTCCAAAATGCTTGTCGAATGCTGATTGGATTTTCGATGATCTTGCTTATGGTGGCATGCCAGGCTCTGCCTTTTCGGTCGTAAAATAATGCATTGCGACCAATCACTAAATTATCAACATCGCCATTGGTAAGGGCGGCAACAATGCTCATTTTCTCCGTACTGCCGCTTAGGGTGCAATCGCAGTAAATAAGATAAATTCCACTGAATGAAGCCATCAGATTATGACGTGCCATGTTATTGACACTCAAGCATAAATCGCAACTTCTTTGGTCGATGTAAAGGGTTCCATTTTGGAATATTGCTTTTTTTCCGTCGGAGTAAAAGTCGTAAAAAGTGACAAAATTTTGTAATAACCGATAGAGATCAAAATAATAGCGCAGCAGTTGATCGACTTTGATAATGCTATTGGCGTCCTTTTCTACCTCTAAATCTTTGGCAATTAATTCCAAAAGTGTTTCTACTTTCTTTTCCTCAATGAGGCGACGTATTTCTTGAATGCCTAGCGGCTCAACTTGATGTCCAGCTTTTTTATTGATCCATTCGATATAGGGAGCAAATGTTTGATTTAAACTTTCCCATTGTGATTGGCCGAGCCATTGTATTTTACCGAACAGTGGTTCAACTATTAAAGTTTGAAAGCTATCGATACTCGAAACCCAAACAGGATTAATGCCTTGGGTAAGCGGCAATGCGTTATCGAAATTTACCTTGGCAATGGGGAAATTAGCAATTTGATCCGTGCAAATGGATAAATCTTGAGTGCTAATTTCTTCTACTTTCACCAAATTAATATTCAGTATTTTTTCGGTTTGTAGATCGTAATTCGCTAGATTACAGCGCATATAAAAATCATCAATCTTACTTCGTAGCTTCAGATAGATTTGAAAAGCGGCTTCAGTATGCTCGCCAAATGGTTTGATGATGTTTACATTATTTTCGAGCAGGCTCACCCATTGTTCGTAGGCTATACATTGCGATTCAAATTCTTTAATGTGGGTGGTATTAATTCCTAGTTTACCACCTCTATCTTTTGCAGCGCCAATGTTCGTAGTAATAAACTGAATTATTTTAACGATATCGGAATCTGAAGAAGAATCTTCTGTGATTATTCCATCACCATTGAATGGACTTCCGGCAAAAATCTTTTCGGTATCGGAAGTTTGCGCTACGGTAAGGGTTTTGGTGTTTTCGAGTCCCAAATGTTTTAGGATTATTTTGGCACTAGCATACAAATCTTTACCCTCATCGAGTTCAGTATTGATTTCATCAATCGAAAAAGTCTCTTTAGGATTTAGCAATGCATCCGGATTTTTTAGCAAAGGCAAAATCCAATTTACCGCTTTCAAAACATCGGGCACATTAATTTGTCCATCATTAACACCTTCAATAAGTTGTAAGGTTTTTGAATCTATTTCCAAACCTTTCACTGGGCAGCTGAGGGCAGTCCATAGTTTTTGATCTAGCTGATCTAGATGTAATAAATCATTGGCGGTTTCTAAATTGACTCTTTTGACTCCACCAAAGGTCGAAAAACTCCAGGTATGTTTTTTTGTGGTCATATTGTACGCATCTAATTGATGGTAATTATTGGTTCAAAAATAAGCAAATATTTCAAACTACACTTATCAGATTTCGGTAAGTAAAATTTTTAGTCGAAAAATTGTTTAATAACTAAAGTTTCGCACCTAATAAACATTGAGGAATTAGATAGAAGAAGTGTTAAAAAGTAGCATAAAAATCAGGCTAATAGCCTGATTTTTAGTATTTTTGTTTTACAATAAACGGGAAATACAATTTATGCTACAAGACAAAGATATATCAAAAGTTCAAAATTATTTTTTAGGACAACTGGACATTGCCATCATTCATGGAAGAACAGTTGAAACTTTTTCACATAAGCAAGGCGTCCAAGATATTCAAGTCGGTTAAATCAGCGGGCGTACCATTCTTGGAAGTCTTCAAGCTCTTGCTCGTCCTGCCTTTCACCATGAGCTCCACCGACACCAACCTGGGCTTCGTGCGCATGATCGAGATTTACCACACGCGGTGGGCCATCGATGTATTCTTCAAGGAGGTGAAGCAGTTGCTGGGGTTGGGAAAGAACCAATCAGCCAATTTTGACGTGCAGGTTGCACAAACTACCATAACGATGATCCAGTACCTGCTCATCAGCCTGAAGTTCAGCCAGCAAGCTTACGAAACCTTGAACGGCTTGTTCAAAGATTTGAAGCAAGAATATATAGAGCACAAGCTCAACGAGAGAATTTTGTTGGCTATAGTTGAAATACTCGCGGTTTTGGATTTCCTTGTCCCAGACTTCGATTTTGACGAAACCCTCTCTAAATTAATAGAATACGCTGATGATCCTGATTTCATCAGAAACATCCAGTAAATGTTAAACCTCTATGAATCGGCTGCTTGATTCAGGTGCGAAACTTTAGTTGATAAGGAAGTAATCCTTTAGCGTGTTATTTTCTTCCTAAACAAAGGATCATAAAACCGCTGTATTTGAGAAATAGCCTCTTTAGCTAAAGGTATTTTATCATTAGGAATAGGGATTTCGATTATGTTATTGAAGGAATACCGACTAAAAGTTGCAATATGAAAGTAGACGGCATTGTATTCTCCTTTTTGATGAATTACAATATTATCCAAATAATATCCTTCTGTGTTAGTAGGAATCATTGTTCGGCAGAAATTGACCCATTCATTGGAAACTTCACAATGACATTTGGGTAAATTGTAAAGATTTCCATAATATTTGTTTTTGGTTTTTAAAGTTATATAATATGCAACAATAGAGGCAATTACACCAAGTACTAGGGAGTAAATTAATGCATCTGGATTTTCTTGATATGCAAAACCGAAATACAAAAGAGCCCATGCCGCAAGACCAATAAGCAAAGTATTACGGTAGGTTGTTCGCTTAATGCTTGATGGTGAACATTTTTCTTCTTTAAAACGATCCCATTCTCTGCCACTAATTTCCCACGCTATAATAATATCTTGCTCTGGAATCTCTTTGATTCTGTTTTCTAATTTCTTCTGTATGCCTTTACGGAGAATTTTTATTCCCCAATAAAAAATCAAAAGGGCAGGAGTTAAAAAAAACAAAACCAACAATATATTGGATTGCTGTTTTGCTTTGGAAAATGGTATAAAAAAAGAAAAAGAAACCAAAAACAAACCCAATGATTATTAGTATCCAAGCAAATAGATTTTTTAACATATAGTTTTGTATTAGATGGCATTTTTAAGAATGCACAAATTAAAATCAGTGTTGTCCGATAAAAAAAACTACTAAATTGCCGAAATGGACTAAATATAATTTTTAACGGACAATAGTGATTTAAAATAAGATATGCTATTAAGAAATCTTTTTTAAAGGTCAGTCGCAGGAATTTAAATTCCGAATTGATGAAAGCGCTGCAAAACCTTTCTAAAGTTTTTGAGCTATTTGGTCTCTTGTTGCCCACTGAAAATGCCGCTCAGCCTCTTAGTTTGTTAGCTCAAAAAGCAGCATTGGCATATTCAGTGGGCAAGTTCATGGCGCATAAGATTAATCTTTTTAGGTTTAATTTAAAGGTTTTGATGCTAGTTAGTTAGTTATTAATTATTTAGCAATTGATTGTGGAAGTGTCAGTTAGCAACTTAACGAATCCGACTAGTGAAAATAATAATTAAATTATTACCATGTGAAATGAAATAATTTTTTAGTTAATTTCGTTTAACCGATAGCGGTAATTTTCCAAATTAGTCACTAAAAAACAAAGCTATGAAAACGAATTTAAATTTATTGCTTGCTCTAAGCACAATTAGCTTATTTCTACTAGTATCTTGTAACGAATCTCCAAAAGTAGTAGCCCCCCAGACGCCGGTCAATACGATAAAGATAATCAGTCCCCCATTTGATAATATAAATATTCAATATGCTAATTACGAAGTAGATGCTTCAAAAGATACTGTTGTTATTCATCATTCTGGAAGCAAGTTAATGATTCCAAAAGAGGCTTTTCTGGATGCTAATGGAGAGGTCGTAAAAGGAAAGGTAAAAGTGGAATATAGGGAATTTGCGAATGCTTTTGATGCATATATTGGAGGAATACCGATGCAGTATGATAGTGCAGAAACTAAAATGGTTTTTGAAACCGCTGGAATGATCGAAATTAAGGCCAGTTCCAATGGACAAGCGGTGTATGTGAATCCTAAAAATAAAATTAATGTAGAAATGAATAGTTTTCAATTAGGAAATCAATATAATACATATCAGCTAGATACGATAAGCGGAAAATGGAAATTATTAGGTAAAGATAAGGTGGTGCAAAAAGATTACAAGGATGAAATCGCCAAGCTTCCAAAAATACCTAGAAAGCCTAAACTTGCTAGTTATTATTCGTTTACCATTGAAGATACTTTTAGTAGATTTCCTGAACTTGCTATGTATAAAAATGTGATGTTTGAATCCACGAATCAGAATATGGGCATTTCTTGTCCAAAAATTACCGTTGAAGAAGCCGAAGACGGCTTTTATAAGCTGTCATTTTTTATCAGTAAAAACGCCAAAAAACCAATTAAAACCCTCAATTGCGAAGTTGTTTTCAAGAAAGGGAGCGATTATGATAATGCCATCAAAGTTTACCAAGCTAAATATGAGAAGCTTATTGCAAAAAGGGGGAAAATGAAATCAATTATTTTGCAAGAATGGGAAAATTATAAACAAATAGAAAAATGGTATTTCGATAATGGTTTGATGAATGTTTTTATTGAAACAGAAATAGGGTATTTAGAATCTGACTTGCGGCTTGTTAGATTATTAGAAATAAATGGTTTTGGATTAATTAATTGCGATAATCCTATTGCGTACCCTTCAGGGGCTGATATAACTGCCAACTTTATAGATGAAAAAGGGGAGAAATTAACGCTCACAAATTTAACGCTTGTTGAGATAGGTCGAAATTCTATTTTTCAGTATCCTGATAGCCATATAAAATTTGACCCGACCAAGAATAATATTTTATGGGGAATCACCTCTAATAAAGAAATCGCCTTTTTGAAGGCAAAAGATTTTAATAATATCACTAATTACTCCGGTAATGTTACGATTAAGATGAACATTCATAAAAGCGAGCTAAAATCGTTTCAAGATATTTGCAACTCGTTATTTATTTAATTGTAGCTCAATACATTATTGTAAAGTTGCAATTTATTTACAAAGGATAGTTATAATTATGAGTTACTTAACTCAAGAAATACTTAACGGAGCCTAGAACGTAGTTATGTGCAAGCCTAAGAAATTATACAGAATGAAAAATCTTTTAATAATATTGTCTATTTTATTTCTTGTTCAGACAAGAGGACATTGTCAACTTGCAAACAGACTTGACACATTAAAATATTTTGGACAAGAAACAACGAAACAAAAGAAAACCACTGTTAAGAACCATAAAATTGTTAAAGTTCTAGAAATTTCACATTGTAAATCTTTTATTAAGCTCAATCCAGATTCAACTTATGAAAAAAAGGATTTTTATGGTGACATTAAGTCAACTCCATTAATAACAACAGGATTTTGGATTTGGGATAAAAATAGAATTTATTTTTA
>DYSI01000019.1 GCA_020718275.1 Draconibacterium orientale | reverse complement strand
CAAATATAGCCTTTCGAGCTTTTCTGCTTTTAATAATTTGTTCGGACAGTTATGAATTTTTTTGGATGCATTGATCAGCCAATGATGCAAGGAATCAGCAGACTAAGGATCAATATTAAACCAAATTAGTAAGGAACAAATTCATTGAAAGTCAGTAAGTTTCTGAAATTGTAATCTATAATTGATAACCATTAACTTTTCAAAATATCAAAATAAGCAAATGCAAAAAGTTTATATCACCGACAAATCATTTGACCGAATTGACTCGCTTTTAAAAGGGGAATATGAAAATTGTATTTTCAACAGTTGCAAATTTGCCCAAAGCAATCTTTCAGAATTTAAATTTATTGACTGTACATTTATGGTTTGTGATCTAAGTTTGGCAAAACTCGATAAGACTACTTTTAGGGATGTAAAATTTAAAGAATGCAAAATGTTGGGACTTAGTTTCGACCGCTGTAACGATTTTGGACTTTCTTTTTCTTTTGATGGATGTCAACTAAATCATTCGTCATTTTACAAAACGAAAATCAAAAAGACTATTTTTAAAAATTCACAATTGCAAGAAACGGACTTCTCAGAAGCCGACCTTACCGCTTCCTTGTTTGACAACTGCAATCTGACCCAAGCAGTTTTTGACCATACGATGCTTGAAAAGGCGGATTTTCGGACTTCTTACAATTATTCCATTGACCCAGAAATCAACCGAATTAAAAAAGCAAGATTTTCAATTTTGGAAGTTGTAGGCCTTTTATACAAACACGATATTGACATAGAAAGGTGACCCTAAATAAACAACGAATTTGTTAAAGCATTAAAATGAAAGAGATCAATACAAATAATCAAGTCGATAAATATCTGATTGACGGCTGTATGCGTTGCAAATATGGTGGAACACCGCAATGCAAAGTGGTGAATTGGGTTGTAGAATTAGAATTGCTCAAGCAAATTGTATTGGAATCGGGTTTGATTGAAGAATTAAAATGGGGAGTTCCTGTTTATACGCTTAAAGGAAAAAATGTAGTGACTATGATGCACTTAAAAAATCTGCAAACATTGGATTCTTTAAAGGTGTTTTACTCAACGATCCGTATAAAATACTCCAGCAGCAAGGAAAAATCCAATCTGGTAGAATCATTAAATTTAGCAATGTAAATGAGATTTAAAAAGTAAAACATATTTTGATGGCTTACATCTTGGAGGCAATGACGATTGAAGAAAGTGGAAAGAAAGTGGAAATTAAGAAAAACCTTGAATCAATTCCACCCGAACTGCGCAAAGCATTTGAAGAACTTCCGACTATTAAAAATGCATTTTATGCATTGACTCCAGGACGACAACGGGCTTACATTATTTACTTTTCGCAGCCAAAACAACTTTAAACAAGAATTGGACGAATTGAGAAGTACAAAGCGCAAATTTTTAATGGTATTGGTCTGCATGATAAGTATAATGGCTGAGACGGGAAAGAAAATCCCGGCTAATAAAAGAAAATTAAAATTATATTTGGCTGGGGTTTTTGCTCACAATTTAAGAGAGAATTGTTGTTCTATCGGCGGCTAATTATCGATTTAGTGACTGCAACTTTTAGAACTCCCGCTAAGTATATTGATTGGCAGATGTGTGTAATAGACAGAAATATATCTATCTAGTAATCAGAATTACAGATAATTAAATGGAGCAATATATGGAAAATAGATTTGAATATTCGCCTACAATTTCAATTAATGCAGATACCTGCACAAAATGTGGACTTTGTTCAAAAATCTGTCCAATTGGGGTATTTAATTATAGAAAAGGGGGAAGTCCCCCAAATCGAAAATAACGACGAATGTGTATTGTGTGGACAATGTTTATGTGCTTGTACAACAAATTCAATCACTCATAGTGGATTTGATAAAAACAATTTCATCCCAATTAACGATCATCAATCAATCGATACAGATATGGCATTCAGATTGTTAACTCAACGACGTTCATTACGAAATTATAAAAAAGAGATACCCTCAAAAGAGTTATTAGCAAAAGTATTGGATATTGCCGCTTACGCCCCAAGTAGTCCACATCATAGAGTTGGTTGGGTTAGAAATGCCGCGGTAGTAGTTGGTCATGAAAACATGGAAATCGTTACAGTAATGACAACGGAATACATGGAAAAAATGATTAAATTGTTGGGCAGTTGGTTTATGAAATGGGCAGCGAAATTTGATGACAGAGCAAAAGCTGGTATAGGGGTAGTTCCCAGTTTTAGAGAGGCTTTAAATGAGTATAGAACAGGAAACAACTTAATTACCTACAATGCACCTGTTGCAATTTTCCTCCATGCGCCAATTAAATCCTCAACTCCACAAATAGATTGTGATGCTGCATGCCTGCAAATTCAATTATTTGCTGAGGCAAATGGTCTCGGAACTTGTTGGAATGGCTTGATACAAGGAGCAGCAGCAGGGGATCATTTGAAAGGATTTAAAAAATTAGAGAGGTTTTTAAAAATCCCGAAAGGGCATAAATGCTATGCTGCAATGACCATTGGTTTTCCTGCGGTTATTTTGCATAGCATTCCCGAACGTAAAACTGAAATTACTTGGATATCCAATGTAAATAATTGAAATATAATAATATAAATCAGTGTTGTCCGATAAAAAAACTACTAAATTGCCGAAATGGACTAAATATAATTTTTAACGGACAATAGTGAATATAAATAGTAATTATTCGATTTTAATAGATGATTGGACATGGAAATTGCATGGATTATCCCGATAATGATTTGTTAATTTATTAACCAAGAGATTAGTTAGGTAGCTGCCCTGCAACAGCTTTTAGGGCGTCTGTGTTCGAAAAATAGAATGCATTTTGCCACTAATTCAGTCAGCCAATCGATTTTCTCCACCAAAAAGTAGCTACTTCCATCTACTCACTCCCTCTTTCCCAAATACGCCATCACCAACCTAAACCCAACACAATCAGAGCTTTGGCTCGACCAATATTCCCTTTGTTGGATTTGGAGGAAAGCGGAAGTACTGCCCCAACTGCCTCCTTTGGTAAATCCGGTTTCATAAACGGCCTCAGCGGCATTTCCAGCTAAATCATAAATACCATAACCGTTTGGTTTAAAGGATGCTATTAGGTAAGGTCCGGTTGGATTTCTCCAATTTGAATCGGTAGCATGTAAGGTTTTTCTTTGGTTGAAAAAAATTGAATCCGTTGGAAGAATCGGTGAATCACCTTTTCCGAAATCGGAGATATGAGTATGGTATCGCGCCAAAAGCAAGCCCCGATAGTCGCGCATAAACATACCTTGCCAAGGATAAATCACTGAATCCGAAGAAAATCCACCTAAGCTCATCCTCTCATATTCCAACTCCATCGGAAGTCGAAAATCGTTTTCAAATCCGCTTTTCTCGCTCATCCATTGGGCGAAATATTGCATCGCTTTATGGCTGATTCCCACCACAGGTTCAAAAGCGAAAGAAGTTAAAGGAATCTCCTTCAGTTTATTATCGCTAATAAATTTCTTTGAAAACGGTAAATATTTCCAACGGTCAGCCCATTTCCAATCTTTATACATTCCCGTTTCGTAAGTCATTTTGAGCGCCCAGTCTGACTCGGAAGGAATACATTCCTGTAGTTTTGCCATTTCTCCTGATTTTAATAAATCGTTCAGAAACAGCATCCAAGCAAAATTTGAAACCTCTGTTTTCATAGCATAAAATGCCTGAACACTGATGGTTTTGCCCTTCGATTTGAAGGAGCCCATAGACACAAAAGCAAGGGATGGCAAATCAACCGTGTTTTTAAGTTGCATCAAACTATAATCTATATCGGGCAAAACGCGACCAAGAATGCGAATGGTGTTGATTATTGCTTGCTCGTTTTTCAACCTTATTCTGATCGCAGGGCGAAAACCCACCGTGCTATGGGCTTCATCGGGATTGATAAAAGCCTTAACCGACATGCCATTGGCCAAAGTAATGCTTCGGTCGGTCCAGCGGCGGTCGAACCAATTGGAGCCCATGACCATTTTCCCTTTGGGATGATTGCAGGTTTCGTCGAAATAGCTCATAGTGGCCAAGAAAATTTTGGATGAAGCTTGGTCAGATTGAGCAAGTTCTTCACTTTTTCTCGAATAATAGCCTGACCAATTTCCCTGATAATCCTCCTTAAGCCACTCCGAAACATTGCCGGCCATATTCAAAATGCCGTCTTTCAATGGCGGGTTGGAAGAGGTTGGTGACGTGACTAAACTCGTGTGGAAATATTCCATAACTTGTTCAAAATGATTGCTATGAATCAATCCCAAGGCTCGTCGATAATCTAAATCTGCTATATTTTCGACTGCCAAATTGCAAACTCCGTTGAAAATCGGAAAATCCATAGCATGTTGATTCAAGGTATATTCGCAGCTTCTTTCCCATTCATAAGCCGTTGGCAAATCGTATTTTATCTCATAAGGAATATTTTGCGCATCGATTCGCGATTGCCAAATCCAAGTGAGCCAATCGAGGTAAGCCAATGCTTGCCAATATGTTACCCCAACCACAGGATAATGATTATAGGCAGGATGAGCCAAATAATGTGTTGTCATTGGTTGGTTGTAGGAATTTGGAAAATCGGTTTCCCATACATCGGTTTTGGGCATGACATTAATCGTATTTGTGCCAAATCTTTTTGTAACCTCTTGATCTTCTGAATGGAATATATAAATAAGATAGGGTTTATAATAATTTAAACTGTCGTTGGTGAATTTGATATAATCCAAGCCATTATATTTTGCAACCCACACCAAAAATTCGCGGTAATCTAGGTTAGATATCTCGTAATTACTGATATAAAATGGAGCTATAAATTTTAGGTTTTCATCGTTCAGCATCAGTTTATTTGCATAAAAATCAGGGGATTGATCATCGAAATATAGGTCGATTGTTTGAGGTAAACGCTTATTAATTGTAATGTCGTTAAGCTTGGTGGAAGGTTTTTCCAATTGCGGCGTTAGACTGATAAAGGTAAAATGGTCGAAATGTTTTTTAAATGGAATTCCTTCATAGAGGGGCAGAATTTGATAGTCAGGTTTTTTTGCCGGTTTGCCAGCTGAATCCAATACTTTAGAATAATAACTGCTTAATGGCTTGTAAATAATCGTTTTATAACCATTTAGGCCGTAGTAAGAAGGTTCGAGTTTTACGCTGTTTTGGTTTGGAAGAACAGCAATTGCAAACTCCTCATCAAATATTTTATATTTATAACTGCTGCCTGTTTGCTGGGAAATTCTTTGGAATGAGGTGGTTGTTGAATGATATCCTGTGATTTTGGTGGAATCAATTACTATTTCTAAAGCAGAATCTCCGACGATTGAGCGATTGTTGATTGATTCAATCACTGAATCTGCCTTTGGATTTGCTTCCACGCTATCGATGGTTTCGTTGTAAAAGATTGAAGAGGAGGAGTTTGGGGTGCTTGGATGTGAGTTGGTTGTCGAGGAAAGGTTGATGTTTAATAAGGCAACTATCAAACTGATAATCAGAGTGCCTGACCAAAATAACTTAGCAAAACGATAGTTTTTAAATAGTTTGTTAAATTTGTTTTCAAAACTTAGGGCGATACTTTGTTCTAAGGGCAGCGATTGGATGTAATTCATGCTCATTTCCATAGTTTTTTGAATTTCTAAATTAGTATTAAAATCCTCCATGATGGTCTGTAAAAGAAGGTCGTCCAACTCATTGAGCTGAAAATGAAGTTTGTTATTAATCATTGGGCACCTCCTTTGTCGATAAAATGTTTTCCATTAGTTTCTTCTTCAATCGCGCGTAATAAACTTTTAGCTGATTTTCAGGTTTTTGCACATACTCTGCGATTTGAGAATAGGGCATTTGTTGAGCTTTTAGCAGGAGCAACATCCGTTGCCAATCCTCCAATTTTTCAAGTTCGCGTTTCAGCAGGCACATTTTTTCGGAGTCGTTTTCGCTATTCTCCGGTTCCTGTGGCAATGATTTGTAATCGTCGATATTCTCGCTAAAATCGAATTGAATTTCCTTTTTTCGGCTTTTGTAGAGATTGCGAAAATCGTTGAGAAAGACCACCAAAACAAAAGCCCCAAATTTGGCTTCGCTTTCGAAGGTGTAGGATTTTACTTTCGTCATAATCTTTTCAAACGAACTGTAAATCAAATTCCAAGCTTCGTCCTCGTCGAGTTTAAGATGCGAAATCGAATACGAAAACAACTTCTTACTATACCTCTCATAAAAGACTTTCAGCCCCTTATCCTTGCTTTCCTTAATCACGTTATAAGTCTCTTTTTGCATGAGGTATTTCTACTTAAAAAACAAAATTGCTTAGCCAACAAAGGCCATTCATTTATAGAACAAAAATAGGTAACAAGCTACAATAATTCTTGTGAAAAATAAAACCAAACAGAGAATCAACAAACTGCATTTAGCCGAATTTATTACCGATTTTTTTTGAATTAATAAGCGTAGTTTTAAAATACTTCTGTTATTTGCCCCTCTAAATAATTACGCTTTGGTCTTATAAACTTAATTCATAGGAGAATTTGAAAAAAAACATCAGAGGTGTGTAAACAACCACTCCAATCGCTAAGAGGTCGAATGTTTTATAATCAAAAACGCTTTAAAAAATACAACACCTTCGTAATTAGCGAATTGAATATTATAGCGACGAAATGACTTTTTATAGAAATTTCATTTAGCCGAATTGAAAAGAATAGCATTTTTGGATAGATTTTTGTTTAATTTCTAAAGATATCCAAACAATTTTCTAAGAAATTTCTATATGAAAACAGTAATCTTAATTTTCTCTATTCTTTTTTTAACTGAAATGGCGTTTGCCGACTTGAAATATCATCCCATTAGGTTTGCCATAACTACGGATAAAGAGAGTTATTATGAAGGTGAAAAAATCACTTTAAACATTACAATAACCAACAGCGATAAGGAGAATTCCTACCCTGTTCTACTGCCGCATACACAAAACGTTGGGCAAAAGCTGTTTTATCTGAATGTGTATGATAAAGCAAATAATACTTGGCTCCTCAGATATACTGAAGACCGAATGTTAAACATGATGGTTCATGATACTGGAACTGTTCATATTAGATACCTGAAACCGCTTGAACAAATTGTAGTTCCCATTTACCTCAATGATTTTGAAAACTATTACAGCTATCCTACACAAAACGCGTCGCACCATAGTTTTGGAGTTCCGCTGTTTGCAGGTATTTACAAAGTTAGGATTGCTTATAATCCCAATGGAATAGCATTAGGCGACAGCATTTATAACTATTACTACGATACCGATACCGAACTTCCGAATAATGGAAAACAGGCATTGCCCGGAAATGGAGATTTAAGTAACTTCTGTACCTAAAAAATCAAGAGAAGCCACGACACGATTGTCACGATAGAACGAAAAAAGTACTACATTAAAACTGATGGTTATCTATTTTTCTACTTATCAGAAAACTTACCTCAGATTACCACAGACACAAGTTGCCATCACATCACCAATCTTCCACCTGACAGTTGTTCTATAAAGAATGAATATTTCTATAACCATTTTACTGATTTGTATGCTGAGTATATTAATCGTTTTGATGATGGCGACATCAGGGAATATAGGAAATTTTCTGATTGATGTCCGAGTTATTTGTACACCGAGAAATACAATTACCTTAAACAAAAAACACACTATGAATTACAATTGCCTGACAAAAGATTCTATAGCGTTTCCTACAATCAACCAAGTGGAAATATTCACCAAGAAACCTACTGTTCAGAAAATGGAACTCTTTGTAAGGTAACAACCTACATTTACAATGAAAAGGGGGAGTTTGTTAAGAAGAAAAATGAACAAACAGAACCTTGTACAGAGGTTCTGCTCGATGGAAGGAAAAGAAGTTTAACACGTGTTTATGTTGAATGACAATGAATTGAATCATCGAATTTCTCTGTATCTCAAGCGAGTTTAACAAAGCTTTTGGATTTAGCTTCTTGTTTATTTTCATTGAAGGGCTTATCGACAGCGATTTGTATGATTGGCTTCCGAACTTAATATTTAGAACGTTTAATAGCTAATGCAAAAAACCAATTAATTGAAATTAAGACTTACAGAAAAAGATATTAGGCAATTAATAGATCGGAATCTAATAATGATTTACAAGGGTGATCTTGTGTAAATTGATTGGTTAGTAGATCAGAGGTCAATTATAGCATTAATTTTACAGTTCAGCTGGTAATGACTTCTGCATTATGTTTGATTGTTAAACTAAAAGTGGCCTCCAAATGACCATCTAACTTCTAAAATGGATGATTATCAATTATAAATTAAAGTAGAAAATCAATGAAAAAACTCCTGATACTGTATTTGCTACTGCCTTTTTTGTGTTTAGGGCAAGGAAAAAGTGACCTGGTCAACTCTTATATGAAATTGATTAATTCTGATACCCTTATTGATTTGTTTTTTACGAATGTTGAAGGTAAATATTTAACGCTTGCCCCCCAACTTTTGAAAATTATGGACTTGATTATGCTAGCCCAATTGACAAACATGAATTTGATAGTTTGGTACATAAAAAATTTTATCTCTTATAAAAAAGAAATCAATAATCGTATCTATTCCCATTATTCAAATTTGGAAGTAGCTCAACTGCAACAGTATGTTACTTTAGGTCAACAAGGATTGAATAGGGAAGATCTGCTTAAGCAATCAGGTTATTTTGTAATACTGGAAAAGGAATTTAACCAATTGAAATTATCCTATAATCATGACTTGAAATTTATAATGGAAGCAGTTATGGCGAATCACTTACCGCTCAAACTAGTTTTGTTTATTGATAACGACAGCATTTCGAGTGTTGAAAATGAGCAGTTTAAAATATACATAGTACTTTCAGATTCATCAAAAACGGAGATATTAAACCCAAAAAATCTTGAAATAGTGATTCCAAAAAATCTGGACTATAGTTCCATAAATCATCTCTCTATTAAGTATCGAGGCAATTTATATGAATTTTTCAAACCACTTTTTGAAGTCTCAAACTCTGCCAATGATTCTACTATTTTAGCTAATGTAAATTCTCTGACGAATAACTTAGTAAAGGATTCTTTCGAAAATAAATTGTTTTGGTATGTTAACATCGATAAAAGTGAAATATCACTTAAGTTAAAATCGCGACAAATAGAAAAACTAAAAAACTAAACCAATTAAATTATAGTGGTCTAGTTTTTTTAAGGGCAGAATTTAAATTCATTAATACCTTGACTTATCAACTATCCAAAAAATACCACGAACGCACGTAAACAAAAAAACTCAAAGCATCGCTTTGAGTTTTTTTTGAAGTAATCGGAAATAAAATTAGTCTAAAAATATAGCAATCATGTAGTTGTAATTCGCCGATAACTAATTATGACCTTTTACTACCATCATCATGATTTTCAGATTTAGTTTCCAAAACATATAAAATTGCTTAATAAGGCATCGTCTCCAGAACATGGTCATGCGCATGGGGCGAGTGGCGTATGCGTATTCAGCATAAGGTTTGTTTTGCAATCTCTCTTGTATTGTAGCCATGGTATATAAGTTTTTTATGATTATTAAAATGTAATTATTACTCAGGAATAAGCGACCAACCGAATTTAGCTTTTGCTTTATATAAAAACATATAATGCATAAACAGTTTCATCCAATGACCTGCTAGACCAACAACGCCAACGGTTGCCTCAATATCGCGACCGTATTCTGGGTATCTTTCCCAATCGGGTACAATGGGCGAAACGGTCATGGTGGCGGCCTGTCCTTTGGTGAAACCATAGCCCGCACTTACAATACAAGCTGCCGCTTGGCGAGCCATTGAACCAGTATGGGGATGGTCTTTTTTTCCTGTTTTAATACGGTAGGCAATATTCTGTGCCACTACTTTGCCAATAACGCCTGATGGCATCCCGGTACGTGGTGGCGTTGGAAATATTTTGGTACCATTTGGACTCTCCATAGGTTTCGACATCGAATGGGGTGGTGCAAATGCGATTCCTGCAGCATATACTTGGTCGTAATATGGACTTTGATAAATCGATGGCCAATCGCTGGCTTTCCATTCTTCATATGGTTTTGGCGTGTAATCGGCATCTACTTTCATCATTCCGTTAGCTGCGAATACGGTGGCAGAAATATCTTCTCCACTTTTATTGTAGGCTTTCAGTCCTGCGCCAGCAAATCCAGGTATAAGCATTGCAAAATCAAATGACTGCTCGTGATAGCTACCATCCAATAATTCATAAAATGCCTTTCCTTCTTCTACTTTATAGACTCCAGCACGTTTTATCCAACGTATTCCATATTCCGAAAGTATCGAGGCTGTGAAAATGCTAGTGGGTGTAATGTATCCCCCCCGTTTGATGTAAGCTCCGCCCATGCCAAAATCACCCAATTCATATTCATTGGATATCCAAATAATATCAGCCAAATGATTGAGCTTGCGTTTGTCAATTTCAAAGGCAATATTTAAAGCATATTCAAAGGCGGCTCCTTGGCAAGTGGCCAAGGCGTGGCCAGTTCCAATCAGAAAAGTTTGGTGCTCTCCTTTTTCCATCTTGGCTAATGATTTTTCAAGATTGTGCCAGGCATGATGCGCATGGTCATAGGCGCAAACAGAATTAGAGTATAAATCAGGCCCTAATCCAGGGGTTGCTTTGAAGTTTAATGCTGGTCCTGTGGCATTTACCAAAAAGTCGTAGGTCACATCTTCTTCTTTTCCTTGCATCTCCTCAGTAACATAAGCAATCTTTACAAATGGCTTTTCATGCACTGAACTGCCCTCAGGATGTATCGAAATTCCTTTGGCTTGTTTGTAAACAATTCCTTTACGTTGATAAACTGGCGCCAATTTGAACTTCACTTCATTTGGATCCATTAGTCCAACGCCTACCCAAATATTGGAAGGTACCCATTGGTAATTACTATTTGGACTAATCATTATTACTGCGTGTTCTTTAGCAAGTAATTTTTTTAAATACAATGCAGCAGTATGCCCAGAAATACCTGCTCCTAACACTACGACCTTTGCCATAAGATGTAATTTAATGATTGATTGAAAATATTATTTGATTATAAAATGTTCAGATTTAATGTTTTCGCAGCTTCAAATTTTGATAAGGGCAAATGTAAATAATTTAAGTATGTAAATACGTAATTAAGGATAAAGCTGATAATTATTTTAAAAATAATTTGCATCAAATGGCCATTTTTACCATTTTTCACCTTTCAATATTCGTTTTTTTATCTCAATAGCTTTTTCTTTTCGATTGATTTTCAGGATTATCAAGGCGTTCTTACATTTCTTTTTTCTCCCAATTCTCTTACGTCACTACAGACCCTTTTTTAACGCTTGTTAACTCAAAGTACCCAAAATTATATTTGTACCTTTGCGGTCTCAATTCCTAAAAATTATGAATATATGAAATTAAACTTAGTCCTATTATTAATCTTACTCTTTTCTCATTCTTTTTCTTTTTCGCAAGAACTTTCCTTCGACCATCAATCCATCGAAAAGCGAATGCATTTGGATGTTGGGGTGCTTGCCAATGATAGTTTGTTTGGACGTGAAGCAGGCAGTGAATGGGAGATTAAAGCTCGTGATTATATCCAATCTGAATTTGTTAAAGCGGGTTTAGTTCCTTATTTACCGAACAAAAGTTATTTGCATGACTTTAGTTTTAAGGATGGAAATCATTTTGAAGCGGGAACTTTTCTAAAAATCAATGGGGAGTCATTTCGCTTAAACGATGATTTTTACCCGCTTTCGCAATCTGCCAATGGTGAAATTGAAGCCGAGGCCGTTTATGTTGGCTTTGGAATGCAGTCGCCTGATGGTAAATTCGATGATTATAAATCTCTTAGTAATCTTCAAGATAAAATATTTGTTATAGAAGTATCAGTTCCTGGCGGGGCTTCGCAATTTCAAAAGCATATTGACTACGCCAATTTGGATGCTAAATTAGCGCTAGCTAAAGCTAAGGGAGCCAAAGCGGTGGTTTTTATCAATACTGATTCTGAAAATACTGACCCGCGCAATCTGATTAGCAACCGGGTCGAAAAAATAGATTTTCCAGTAGTTTTTGCGCAGGGTGAACAAGCCAATGAGCTGAAAAATCTCTCGAAAGCAACCATTACTATTGGGGTCCAAATCAATAAAACCACTAAAACTGGGTATAATGTAATTGGCTATCTCAATAATGGCGCTAGCAAAAGTATTTTAATTGGCGCTCACTACGACCATTTGGGTATGGGAGGCGAAAGTTCAAGATACAGAGGCGAGCCTGCAATCCATAATGGGGCGGATGATAATGCCAGCGGTGTGGCTACTGTAATTGAATTAGCACGGTATTTTAAAGCCCACCCAATCAAAAATTATAACCTCATTTTTATGGCGTTTTCAGGTGAAGAAAAAGGCCTTTTAGGTTCTTCTGCTTTTGTAAAAAGTGAATTTTTTCATCTTGACCAATTAGAAGTAATGCTCAACTTTGATATGGTGGGCAGATTGGATTCTATCAAACGCAGCTTAACTCTTATTGGCACCGGTACCGCCACGGAATGGGATTCAATAATAAAAATTACAAATCATCATAATCTGGATATAAAACGTTCTGCATCAGGTATTAGTGGATCTGATCAAATGAGTTTTTATCTCGCCAAACTTCCAGTTTTATTTTTCTTTACAGGTTTGCATAGCGATTATCATACGCCAACTGATGACCTTGACCGCATAAACTTTGATGGCATGCGCCAAGTGGTGCTCTATGCGCAAGACATGATTAAAACCATGGATGGTTTTCCTAAATTGACCTACAATAAAACCAAAGATCTATCGCAAGGTGAAAATAGAAATTATCGCAAGGGAGTAACTTTAGGCATAGTGCCTGATTTTACAAGCGAATCGCAAGGAGTGGGCGTTCAAGCAGTTTTAGACGATAAGCCAGCAGCCATGGCAGGACTTCAAGCTGGTGATGTTGTTATCAAAATGGGTGATACCATGATAAATGACATTCAAGATTATATGAAATCCCTTCAAAGTTTTAAGAAAGGCGATAAAACAAAAGTTGTAGCTTTGCGCAACGGTAAAAAGCGTAAATTCAACATTCAATTTTAATATTCAATATGATTGATAAAAAGATAGCAGTCATTGGTTCTGGTAGCTGGGGTACTGCTTTGGTTAAATTACTCACGCACAATGTCGACCGTGTAGGTTGGTGGGTGCGGAGTCAAGAAACCAAAGATTACGTGATGCGACATGGCCGAAATCCTGTCTATCTTCAATATGCTGAATTAGTGCCCGAAAAAATAGATATTTGTACCGATCTGGCTCGCGTTATTCGCGAAAATGATATTTTAATTTTTGCCATTCCTTCCGCTTTTCTTCACAAAAGCATTGTAAATGCAGGAGTTACCAATTTCGATGGTAAAATAATTGTTTCGGCTATTAAGGGGATTGTTCCTGAATTTAATCAGATTGTTGCCAATTATTTTCATAATAATTACCAAGTAAAATACAACGATATCGGTATTATTGCCGGTCCATGCCATGCCGAGGAAGTCGCCATGCAAAAGCTCTCCTTTCTTACCATTGCTTTTTTGGATGAGGAACGCGCCCAGCATATCGCAGAATTGTTTTCTACTTGGTTTATGAAGATGAAAACCTCTACCGATATTGCAGGAACGGAGTATGCCGCCATGATTAAAAATATCATTGCAATTGCCAACGGTATTTGTGTTGGATTGGGTTATGGCGACAACTTTCAGGCGGTGCTGATAGTAAACGCAATGCGCGAAATACGCCGCTTCTTAGAAGATGTTTTCCCTCAATACCGCAAAGTAATGGACACCGAATATGTGGGCGATTTACTCGTTACCGCTTATTCTAATTTTAGTAGAAACAGAACTTTTGGCACTTATATCGGCCGCGGTTATTCCATCAAAGCCACCATGGCTGAAATGAAAATGGTTGCCGAAGGTTATTATGCAGTCAAATGTTTAATGGAAATCAATAAAGAACACCAAGTATATTTACCCATCACCGAAGCCGTTTACAATATTCTTTACGAAGGAGTTTCTCCTGTTGTGGAGATGAGGCTCTTGGCTGATAAACTCAATTAATCAATCTATCAATCCTAAATCTTTTTTAAATGAAAAACCTCTTACTTAGTTTGCTGCTGATACTCGCTTTGAGTTTTGGATCGAAGGCAAGCAACACCAACCCCCCCGACGAAGGTATGTGGCTGCCAATGCTTATTGAGCGTTTAAACATTGCTGACATGCAAAAAGAAGGGCTTCACCTCTCTGCGCAAGAACTTTACGATATCAACCATTCTAGTTTGAAAGATGCCATCGTGAGTATGGGATTCTTTTGTACTGGCGAAATTGTTTCAGATAAAGGATTATTTCTTACCAATCACCATTGTGGTTATGGAACCATCCAAGCTAATTCTACAATTGAACATGATTACCTCACCGACGGTTTCTGGGCACAAAATTATGAGCAAGAACTTCCTGTTGAAGGAGTTACCGCCTACATCCTCGAAAGAATGGACGATGTGACTGCAAAAGTTCTCCAAGGTATTAGCGATACCACTTCTGAGGCTAATCGTGGGATTTTAGTGAGAAAAGCAATCGCCGCCCTCAAGAAAGAGCATAATCCTGATGGCAAATTTCATGTTGAAGTTAAACCTTTCTTCAATGGAAATGAATATTATATGTTTATTTACAATCAATATCAAGACATTCGTTTAGTGGGAGCTCCACCTGAATCAATTGGTAAATTTGGCGGAGATACCGACAATTGGATGTGGCCTCGTCATACTGGCGACTTTTCAATGTTCCGTATTTACACCTCTGCCCAAGGGGAAGGTAGCCTATTTAGCAAGGATAATGTTCCTATGAAACCTAAACATGTTATTCCTGTATCGCTCAAAGGAGTTGAAAAGGATGACTTCTCCATGATTTGGGGATACCCTGGTACCACTGATCGTTACCTCACTTCTTATGGAATTAAAGCAGCAATTGATCAAAGCAATCCTACTGTTGTGGATATTAGAACCCATAAATTGGATGTAATGAAAGAACATATGGATGCTAATCCTGCTGTTCGTATTAAATATGCCGCCAAATATGCCCAAACAGCTAACTATTGGAAATATTTTATCGGACAAACTAAAGGACTGAAAGCCAATAAGGTGTATGATAAGAAATTAAATATTGAAAACAACTTTGTGACATGGGCTAATGCTAACGACGAACGAAAAGCTAAATACGGTCAAGCCATTGACATGATTAAAGACGGCTATGCTAAAATGGAACCTTATAATGTTCCGCTCAAATATCTTGAAGAAGCTGTTTTTCAAGGTTCCGAAAATATCGTTTATAGTTTTGGTGCTTTCTCGCTTTATATGACCCTTCAAACGCAATCAACCAAGAAATCTAAGGAAGACAAAGCAAAATTTAATGAAACCATTCAAGGTCAATGCAGCGAAATACTTGCAGGTATGCCAAGCTATTTCAAAGATTATGATTTTGCTACCGATAAACACCTCTTTACCGAATTGATGGGCATGTATTTCAAATCAATTCCTAAAGAATTTTCTGCCTATACCCTCATTACCAAATATAACAAGGACGGCTCGGTGAAGAGTGAAACCAAAACTTATTTGCTTGATGTGCTTAATAATCAGTATAAAGGCGATATTAATGCTTATGCAAATGCTATCTACTCAAAATCTATCTTTGTTGATTCTACCCGTTTGAGTGCTTTTTTGAAAAATCCAAGTTTGAATGTGCTGGAAAATGACTTAGGCTTTCAGTTGACCCTTGCTATGATTAATTCTATCCGTCAAATTTATGGTCAAGTTGGTGAAATTGAAGAATCTATGGACAAAGGCCAACGTCTTTTTGTGGATGGAATTCGTCAAATGAGTCCTGATAAGAAATTTTATCCTAACGCTAATTCAAGCCTTCGTATGAGTTATGGCCAGGTGCGCGATTATGCTCCTGCTGATGCAGTACATTACAATTATTTCACCACTTTGGATGGCGTAATGGCTAAAGAAGATCCTACCAATGAAGAATTTATTGTTCCTGCCAAGTTGAAAGAACTTTATAATGCCAAAGATTACGGAATGTATGCCGATAAAGATGGTTCTATGCACGTTTGTTTTCTCTCTACCAACGACATTACTGGTGGCAACTCCGGAAGTCCAGTGATGAATGGTAAAGGTGAACTCATCGGAATTGCGTTCGACGGAAACTGGGAAGCTATGAGCGGCGATATTTTCTACGAACCAAATATCCAAAGAACTATCAATGTTGATATTCGCTACGTACTTTTCATTATAGATAAGTTGGGCGGTGCACAACACCTGATTCAGGAAATGAATTTGATAAAATAATATGTATTTCCTAAGACCAAAGTGCTGTATATTTCGGCACTTTGGTCTTTTTTATTCTAATAATTATGGAAGAATTCATTAAGCAAATGCCAAAAGCAGAACTTCATCTGCATATTGAAGGCAGTCTGGAACCTGAATTAATGTTTGAGTTAGCCGAACGAAATGGTATTCAACTTCCATATTCCAGCGTTGAAGAACTGCGCAAAGCTTACCATTTCAGTAATTTACAAGACTTCCTTGATATTTATTATGAGGGAACTAAAGTGCTTATTACTGAACAAGATTTCTATGATTTGAGCTTTGCCTATTTTACAAAAGCGCATGAGCAAAATATTATCCATGCTGAGATTTTCTTTGATCCACAAAGTCATACCGCTCGTGGAGTGGAATTGTCGACAGTAGTAAATGGAATCACCAAAGCCATGGAGCAGGCTCAAATTCAATTTGGAATTACTAGCCATCTGATATTTAGCCTATTGCGGCACCTCAGCGAGGAGGATGCCTTTTTGCATCTTGAACAAGCTATTCCACTTCAACATCATTTTATTGGAATTGGTTTAGACTCATCAGAGATTGGTAATCCCCCCGAAAAATTTCAACAGCTGTATCAAATGGCTGGCGAATTGGGCTTCAAACGGGTGGCTCATGCGGGCGAGGAAGGTCCTCCTCAGTACATTTGGGATAGCCTTTCCTTGCTTCAAATTGATAGAATTGACCATGGAAATAGGGCCATGGAACACGAAAACCTATTGAATGAGCTTGTGCTACTTGGCATGGGACTAACGCTTTGTCCACTCTCAAATCTGAAACTAAAAGTAGTGAAAGACCTTCGCGATCATCCGGTGAAAAAAATGCTTAATCTAGGCATAAAAGCCACCATTAACTCTGATGATCCTGCATACTTTGGTGGATATCTCAATGAAAACTTGATAGAAGTGAGTAAAGCCCTTCATTTAGATAAGGCTGATTTGTATCAATTGGCTTTTAATTCTTTTGAGGTGAGTTTTGCCGATGATATGCGCAAGCGCGAAATGCTCGTGAAACTTGATCAGTTTTACAGCAATTTCAATAACGAATGAATCAATTACAAACATTTTTTTGAAATCGAATGACCTACATTCTTAATATCGAAACAACTACCTCCGTTTGTGGAGTTAGTTTAGCGCTTGATGGTAAGTTAATTGACTCGATTGAGCAAAAGGAAGGAAATGCACATGCAGCTAAATTAGCCCCTTTTATCGACGATTTATTGAATCGTAATAACTTAGATTATAATGATTTGAATGCCATTGCTATCAGCGGAGGCCCCGGTTCATACACTGGCTTGCGCATCGGTACTTCAACCGCCAAAGGACTTTGTTACTCTCTTGAGATTCCGTTAATTTCGGTCAATACGCTTCAAAGTATGGCCGCTTTGGCTCTTGATACTGTTGAAATAGCGCCGCGTAGCATTTTGCACCCAATGATTGATGCCCGCCGTATGGAAGTGTATACGCAAGCCTTTGATGTCAATTTGCAACCTTTAGGATCTGTTGAGCCTTTAGTAATTGATAATCAAAGTTTCGAAAAAGAATTGTCGCAGACTAAACATTATTTCTTCGGAGATGGAGCTGATAAATGCAAACCGCATATTCAGCATACTAACGCATTATTCATTGATTCTATAGAAGCTAGTGCTATAGGCATGGTTTCGCTTTCGTATCAAGATTACTTAAACGATCGCTTTGAAGATGTAGCCTATTTTGAACCTTTTTACTTAAAGGAATTTGTGGCGGTTCCTAGCAAAATTAAAGGATTGAGCTAGCCTTTGGTTTTGAATAGCTTCTTTTCAAAGGCTTATTAACTGATTTTGGTTGGTTTTATTTGCCAGCGATATTCTTCATCAAAATTTTGAAATAGGCATTCAATCAAATTGTAATTTTGCCCAATGAATATTAATGAGTTTTCCCAATTCTTTGCCCAAAGTGCTACTCAAAGGCGCTTTATAGAATACATTGCGCAGCCAAACAAACATGCACTTGTGAAGGGTGCAGTAGGTTCTTTTAGCGCTTTATTAGCCTACAATCTGCATCAAGCTGAGCCTGGAATCTCCCTTTTTATATTGCCTGATAAGGAGCAAGCTGCTTACTTTATGAATGATCTTGAGCAATTGATAGGCGAAAGTGGTAAGAAATTAGCGCAAAAGAAAGTGCTTTTCTTCCCTACTGCATATCGTAGAGCCTACGATTTGACTCATATCGACAATAATAATTTACTGCATCGCACGGAGGTAATTAAGCGAATCGGTGGTGGTAGCAAGAATATGATGATTGTGAGTTTTCCTGAAGCGCTGAGCGAAAAAATCATTTCCAAGGCTTATGTCAGCAAAAATACCTTAAAACTAAGTCAAGGCGAAGAAGTGAACCTTGATTTTATTGTCGAATTATTGCAAGAATATGGTTTTTCGATGGTTGATTTTGTGGTTGAGCCAGGCCAGTTTTCATACCGCGGGGGTTTAATTGATGTATTCTCTTTCTCCAACGATTTTCCTTATCGGATTGAATTTTTTGGCGACGAGGTGGAAAGTATTCGTAGCTTCGATCCTAGCACTCAACGCTCAATCGAACATCATAAAAAAATTCAAATTATTCCAAATGTTCAGGATCGTGGCATCTTGGAAAAAAGAACGGACATGCTCACTTTTATGCCCCCAGATTCACAAATTTGGGCTAAGAATTTTGACTATATCTTTCAAGTGGTGGATCAAGCCTTCGATAAAGCTAAGGAAATTTTCAATACGCTTAAAAATGGAGTCAAGCCATTGCATCCTAATGAGTTGTTTTGCGATTCAGCTTTGCTTAAGAACGCATTAGATCGTCATAATACTATCGAGATAGCGGATCATTCCACGCTATTTCCAAGCGCCGAATCTTTTCAATTTATGTTGAGTCCGCAGCCACTATTTCACAAAAGTTTTGAACTGGTAGTTGAGAATTTGCGGCAAAATACCGACAAAGGCATTCGCAATTTTATCATGGTTGATCAAGAGAATCAGATAAAACGCATTAGTAGTATTTTTAAAGATGTTTCTAAAATGAGCCAAAGTATTGATTGGGAGCCTGTTTTAGTTAGCCTCGAAAGTGGTTTTATTGATAATGAATTGAATATTGCTTGTTATACCGACCATCAGATTTTCGACCGATACCATCGTTTTCATATCAAAGAGCGTTTTAGTAATAAGGAAGCGATTACCCTCAAAGAGATTTATAATTTGCAGCCTGGCGACTTTGTCACCCATGTTGACCATGGAATTGCACGCTTTGGAGGTTTAGAAAAAATTAATAATAACGGCAAAGAGCAAGAAGCCATTCGTTTGCACTTTCTCAACAATGACCTTATCTATGTGAGTATTCATGCCTTGCATCGCATCTCTAAATTTGTAAGCAAAGATGGAACCGAGCCACAGCTAAGTAAATTAGGTTCAAAGGCTTGGTCATTGTTAAAGGCAAAAACAAAATCAAAAGTTAAGGATATTGCCAAAGATTTAATAGCACTCTATGCAAAACGAAAAGCGGTGCATGGTTATGCCTTTGAGCCTGATAGCTTTTTGCAAAACGAGTTGGAAGCTTCGTTTTTCTACGAAGACACCCCCGACCAATCAAAAGCTACCGAGGATATTAAGCGGGATATGGAGAGCAGTAATCCTATGGATCGCTTGGTTTGTGGCGATGTAGGCTTTGGCAAAACAGAGGTTGCTATTCGGGCTGCATTCAAAGCAGTGAGTGATAATAAGCAAGTGGCGGTGCTGGTTCCAACCACTATTTTGGCCTTGCAACATTATAATACTTTTAAAAGTAGGCTTGAAAATTTTCCCGTTAAAGTGGATTATATCAACCGATTTCGCTCGGCTAAGCAGCAACAGGAGACTTTGCAAAAGTTGAAAAGTGGACAAATCGATATTTTAATAGGTACCCATCGCATTGTAAGCAAAGACATAGAATTCAAGGATCTAGGGCTGCTGATTGTTGACGAAGAGCAAAAATTTGGCGTCAGCATCAAAGAAAAGTTGAAAAATATAAAAGTAAATGTCGATACACTAACACTCACCGCCACGCCTATTCCGCGAACACTTCAATTTTCCCTGATGGGAGCTCGTGATTTAAGCATTATTAATACTCCACCACCTAATCGATATCCTGTGCAAACCGAGCTTCATCCAATTAATGAAGATATTATTCGGAACGCAATTCAATACGAAATTTCGCGCCGCGGTCAGGTGTATGTGATCAATAATCGAATCCAGAATATTTACGAAATTGCTGGCTTAATTAATAAATTAGTTCCACAGGCTCGCGTGGCGGTTGGCCACGGACAAATGGACGGGGCAAAACTTGAGCAAACAATGATGGATTTTATTGCCGGTGATTATGATGTTTTGGTTGCAACTACCATCGTTGAATCTGGTTTGGATATTCCAAATGCCAATACAATGATAATATATGATGCTCATAATTACGGACTTAGCGATTTACATCAACTTCGTGGTAGAGTAGGGCGTACCAATAAAAAAGCCTTTTGCTATCTCCTTTCGCCGCCCTTATCAGTGCTTACCCCCGAAGCTAAAAAACGCTTGCAAGCCATTGAGGAATTTTCTGATTTGGGTTCGGGATTCAATATTTCGATGCGCGATTTAGACATTCGTGGTGCTGGGAATATTTTGGGTGCCGAACAGAGTGGTTTTATCTCTGAAATTGGCTTCGAAATGTTTCATCAAATTATGGATGAAGCGATTCAGGAACTCAAAGAAAATGAGTTTAAAGATGTTTTTAAGGAAGAAAACGCCCGCAAACAAAAATACTTTGTGTCGGATAGCCGCTTCGAATCGGATCTCGAATTGCTAATCCCCGACTATTATGTCGAACAAACGGCTGAGCGATTGGTGCTTTACAAAAAATTGGATGCTTGCAAAAGTGAGGAGGAATTGGCCCTTTTTGAAGAGGAAATTAGCGATCGATTTGGCGCTATTCCCGCTCCTGTTATGGGTTTGATGGATAGCATTCGCCTACGTTGGACAGCTCAACAACTTGGTTTTGAAAAGGTCGTGATTAAAAATCAGAAGATGATTGCGTACCTCGTGTATCAGCAAGATTCGTCCTATTATTCCAGCGATACTTTTGGCAAAATTATCAGTTATATCCAATTGCATCCTGCCGCCCTTGCGGTAAAGGAAATTAATGGTAAACTGACGCTCAATTTTGGAAATCTGAGTTCATTAGGTCATGCGCTCGATAAATTATCTAATCTGAATCAATGGGTATTTCCACAAAGTTAACTAGCTGAATATACGCTATTTACTTGATATGCAGCCTCTGTTTTGGGTAACTACTATTACTTTGTAATTCAATAGCGTTTACGGTTGAAAAAACGAATTAAAAAAAACGCCCTATGCAGGATTTATACTGAATCCTATTCCTTAGCTTTTGGATTTGGAACGCTCAAAAAGTAGCCAATAATGACCAGCGTGGCAATAGCAGTGATAAGGAAGGCCGTACGCGCTCCAAACTGAAACCAGATAAAACCAGTGAGCGAACTTGCTAACATGCTCGCAATGCTTTGCAGGGCCGAATAAGTGCCGATGGCGGTGCCCGTTTCTTTCTTATCGCTAATATTGCTTATCCAGGCTTTGGAAACGCCTTCAGTTGCTGCCGCAAATATTCCGTATAGGAAAAACAAAAAGTAAAATAGATACAGATTCACATTGGTCGACATCCCAAAATATACGATTGAAAAGAGTAAAAGGCCGAAAATAAAGACGCTTTTCAAACCCAAGCGGTCTGCCATCACACCCAATGGAAATGCAAATATTGCGTACACGAGGTTATAAAAAATATAGGTTCCAATAACCATGGAATCGTTTAGCCCAGCTTGTTTTGCTTGTAGTAGGAGAAAGAAATCTGAACTATTGAAAAGGGTAAAAAGCAGTAAACCAGTGGCTAATTTACGATAGGCTATTGGGCTCGTTTTCCAATATTTCAAAAAAGAGAAAAAAGAAGTGGGGTGTTTCTCGGATTTACGAATTTCTTTTTTCTTGTCTTTGAGCAAAAGTGAACTGATAATAGCTAATAAACCGGGCACAAAGGCTATGAAAAACAAAGTATGGTAATCGCTTGGAAAAAAATATAGATAAGCCAAGGCTAAACTTGGCCCAATGACGGCACCCAAAGTATCCATGGAGCGATGAAAACCAAATACTTTGGCTTTGGTTTGTGGACTCGATTCATCCGACAAAAGGGCGTCTCGTGCACCTGTGCGGATGCCTTTCCCAAAACGATCCATGCTGCGGGCAAAAAATATCCACAGCGGAAATCCGAAGAGTCCCATCATGGGTTTTGAAAGGGCGCTCAGCGAATAGCCTATTTGCACAAAGGGTACACGCTTGCCCGATAGGTCAGACCGTTTCCCAAAATATCCCTTGCTAAGTCCTGCTGTTGCCTCCGCAAATCCTTCGAGTATGCCAATCAGTACCACCGAAAAACCTATGGTTTGTAGGTAAATTGGCATAATTGGGTATAGCATTTCACTCGCTGCATCGGTGAGTAAACTTACCATCGATAATATCCAAATCGTTTGTGTAATGTATTTCACCTGTCTAAAATTTTTAATTTGTTAATCATTCTTCTGCACCGACCTTCAATACAAAACTAAGCAATTTCTTTTTTGACTTCGATAATCTTAGGAACTCAAATCCCGAAGATGAATTTTTGAAGATTATTCGGTGGTAGTTTACCATATTTCATTTACTTTGTAAAAAATTATTTACAATGACTTGGGATCAGCACAAAACCTTTCGCCTGCTTGGTTGGATTTTAATTCTAGCCTTTGTCTATTTCTTCACCGCAATAGTAGTTTACCTGATTATTGCCTCTATGATAGGTGTTGTTGCACAACCTGTTATGACTTTATTGAGTAAAATTTCTATTAAAAAGCGCCATCTACCTGCTAGTGTGAATGCGGCAATTACTCTTTTGCTAATTCTGGTATTAATGCTTGGATTGGTTGCCATCTTAATTCCTGTTCTCAACGCGCAAGCTACTGATTTAGGGTCGGTTGATTTTAATTTGCTGGGCCAAGAAGCTGGCAATTTGCTCATAAATATCGAAAACGAGCTCATCAATTGGGGAATTCTGAGTTCCGAAAAAGAGTTGGAAACGCGAATTACCTTGTATCTTACGGATTTTGTGACTAAAATACAGGTCGAAAGCGTATTTAGCGCCGCCATTTCTGTAATGGGGAGCTTCTTTATTTGCTTTGGCTCGATTTTCTTCATGTCCTTTTTCTTTATTAAGGATGATGATTTGTTTCGCAATATTGTTTTTCTTTTTGTGCCTGAAAATAATAAGCGGAAAACAGAATTAATACTTTTAAAAATAAAGAAATCACTCAGCCGATATTTTATCGGTATTATGGTTGAGGTGACGGCTATGATGATCTTAATCTCGGTTGGAGGGTTATTGTTAGGCGTTAAAAATGCGCTTTTAATAGGTTTTTTGGGTGGACTATTGAATGTAATCCCCTATCTGGGACCGCTCATTGCCATGCTTAGTGCGAGTGTTTTAGTGTCCATCACCAATCTTCATTTGGGGCTAGACCATACCCTGTTAATGATGGGGGCCATGGTTGGCGTCATTGCTGTTTCAAACATGATTGATAATTTTTTGCTGCAACCGATAATTTATTCCAATAGCGTCAATGCGCATCCTCTGGAAATATTTATTGTAATTATTGTTGGGGGCACGCTAGGTGGAGCACTTGGAATGATCGTCGCGATTCCCATTTATACAATTATTCGCATTGTGGTTAAGGAATTTCTGAGCGACCATAGTTTTGTGAAAAGATCGATGAGAGAGGTTTAATGGATGAATAATTTACGCTTTTGGATCCCTCGCATTCTCAAACTTCTTAGTTTTGCTCGCCTGCTTAACATCCTTAAGCTCAGTAGCTCATATTATCTCAGCATTATTTTACACAGAAATTTGCATTGGGGAATGCCCTCCAGTATTTCTATCGAGCCAACCACTTCTTGTAATTTACATTGCCCTGAGTGTCCCTCTGGCTTGCGGCAGTTTAGTCGTGCAACAGGTAAATTGGAGACTCAAACCTTGCAACGCATTATCGATGAATTAGGGAAATACCTCTTTTATGTCACCTTTTATTTTCAAGGGGAGCCTTTGCTGCATCCTCAATTTCTTTCCTTTGTAAAAATGCTTAAGCATCAAAACTTATTGGTAGGCACTTCCACTAATGCGCATTTTTTGACTGAGCAAAAGATATTGGAAGTGCTGGATTCAGGACTCGATCGATTGATTATTTCCCTTGATGGTACTGATCAGGAAACCTATGCGACCTATCGTCAAGGGGGTAATTTTGACACTGTGGTGGAAAATCTGCAAAATCTAGTGCGATTGAAAAAGTTACATCACTCAGCTTCTCCTTTTATTGAACTTCAATTTATTGTTTTCAAACATAATGAGCATCAAGTGGAGGAAATTAAAAAATTAGGAAAACAAATGGGTGTTAACAAAGTGAGTATAAAAACGGCGCAATTATACGAGTTTGAAAATGGCAATCCATTGATGCCTGGCTTGCTGAAATATTCCCGATACCAGGAATACCAAGATGGCAAATTCCGTATTAAAAGCGCATTGCCCAACCGCTGTTATCGTTCGTGGTCGGGCAATGTCATTACTTGGGACGGAAACGTAGTGCCTTGTTGCTTTGATAAGGATGCCAGTCACCAATTTGGAAACCTTCGCAATACTTCCTATAAAAGTATTCAGCAAAGTGCTGATTACCGAGCGTTTAGGCAGCAAATCTTAACCGACCGTAGTCAGATTGAGATATGTAGAAATTGTACCGAGGGATTATAAACGGCTAGCTTTCTTCAATTTGCTGGCAAAAAACGTTTCCGATTAGATTTTCTCAATTTTTTTGATGGCATAGCGAATCAAAAGGTAAGAAACATAAATGCTGATTGGCCAAGTAAAAAGCCAGATTATTTCTCTTAAATACATCGTTCTAAATTTAGATAATTAATAAACATGTGACTCTTCATCCAACTCTTTTTGAGAGATTTTGCTGCCATTAATGGCCTTCCATGCATACCAAATATAGGCTAGTACGAAAGGAACCAATAGGGAAACATAGCTCATGGCAATCAAAGTATATTCACTTGACGAACTGTTATAAATGGTAAGCGACGATTGAAGGTTGGTATAACTAGGATAATAAGCCGTATGGTTAAAGCCAGCCAATAGGAAAAGGGTTAAAACAGTCAGTACAGTACCAATTCCGGCAAACCAAATCGCATTATTGGCTTTTTTGATGTAGGCAGTTCCTATTCCCCACAATACCAGTACCACGCCAAGCAGGAAAAATGCGGTGTTGATAGGCATCTCCAAAAGATTGTGAAAATACTTATAATCCACTAAAGAGACCATTTGGGTATTAGGATCGATCGCGTAGCCTGGCATTAATAAAACGTTGGCTAAGAAGAAGAGGAAGAATACCAAAAACCCAACCGCATTAATTAGCAAGGATTTAGGGATTCTGCTGATAATAGCATCATCTTCCACAGAATTCATAATATAAAGTACCGCTAAGACTTTAGAAAGGAAAAACACGCCCAATCCAAGGCTCAGGTTAACCCAAACTTCGTAGCGAAAAAGCTGAAGCGCTAATTCCAAACCATGAAAAGGGCTATCCCAAAACGAATTATTCATATTGTTGATGTGGAAAGGAGATCCGGTAAAAAAGGTAGCAACGGCGGTACCTAAGAATAGCGTAGCCACAAAACCATTAATCCAAAGAAACACTTCAAAAACCTTAGCCCCAAAGAAATTGTTCGGTTTTGAGCGATATTCGTAGGAGACCGCTTGTATCACAAAAGCCAATAAAATAATCATCCAAACCCAATAAGCACCGCCAAAACTCGTAGAGTAGAAGAGTGGAAAGGACGCAAAGAAGGCGCCGCCAAAAGTAACTAAGGTGCTGAAAGTGAACTCCCATTTACGACCAAATAAATTTACCAAAATGGTTCTCTCTTTTGGCGTTTTACCCAAAGTATAAATCAGCATTTGGCCTCCTTGAACAAAAAGTAGGAAAACCAAGAGCGCCCCCAAAAGGGCAATGATAAAAAACCAATATTGCTGTAATGTTTCGTATTGCATATTTTCAAACATAGCTATTCCTCCTCTATTTTAGGTCCAATTTTAATTTGTTTAGTCATAATTTTAATTTCAGCGATCAAGAGGCCAGTGAAGGCAATTGCAAAAAGCCAAAAAGTAGTAATCACCATCCCCGATGAAATATTTGAAATGGCGGTGTGGGTAGGCATTAAATCCTGAATTACCCAGGGTTGACGACCAAATTCAGCAACCATCCAGCCGGCTTCACTTGCGATATAAGCCATCGGCATTCCAATGATTGCCAAACGCAGAAACCATTTATTTTGTAATTTATCTTTAAGGCTAAGCCACAAAGCCCAAACAAATATGAGCATTAATACAAATCCTATCCCTACCATGGTGTGAAAGGAATAGAATGTGAGTGGCACGTTCGGAACAATGGCATGTGGGTTTTTGAAGTAGCTGTATCCAAAGTGTTTAAAGTAATCATTTATAAAATCTGGGTCTTGAAATTTGGCTCGCAATTCTTCCTCTAGCACCACATTCTTTGTTTTCTTAGCAATTTTAAAATCTTCGAGGGCTTGCCGGGCTATATTACCGCGCGCAATTCTTTCGGAATAACTCATTATCTGGTGTTCATCATTGCCATGTACCAAATCATGTACGCCAGGAACAAAGGCATCTTTCTTCAGAAAGGCCATGTAGGATAATAGGTTAGGTATTTTTAGTTCGATCATAAACTCTTTTAAATGAGGTGTTTCTGTGGTGCCTGCATCTTTTAGAATACCGAAAGCTACAAGTGGAGCTTCGGAGGTTCCATAGTATAAACCCTCCATGGCAGCTAATTTCATCGGTTGCGAATTGGCCACCTCGCGGGCTGATTCATCGCCTGTGGCTATAGTCATCACGGTGAATAAAACGCCGAAAATGCTTCCCAATAGAATGCTTTTTCGGGCAAAAATACGTTCCCGATTACGAATTAAATAGATAGCGCTAATACCAATAATAAAGGCCGCTGATAAAATAAAGGACGAGAAAATGGTGTGCAGAAATTTGTTAATGGCTGCTGGATTGAATAGAACGTCCCAGAAATTTATCATTTCATTTCGTGCGGTATCTGGGTTAAAACGCATTCCAACAGGATTTTGCATCCAGCCATTGGCCACCAAAATCCATAGGGCAGAAAGGTTACCGCCAATAGCTACCAACCAAGAAGAAGCCAAGTGAAAGCCTTTGCTCACTTTATTCCATCCGAAAAACATGACCGCAATAAAGGTAGATTCCATAAAGAAAGCCATAATTCCTTCAATTGCCAAGGGTGCTCCGAAAATGTCGCCCACAAACCACGAATAGTTTGACCAATTGGTGCCAAATTCAAACTCTAATATCAAGCCGGTGGCAACGCCAATGGCAAAATTTATCCCGAAGACTTTCATCCAAAATTTGGTGATTTTTTTCCATTCAGGATTGCCGGTCTTTACATAAATGGTCTCCATGATGGCTATCATGAAAGTAATCCCTAAGGTTAATGGCACAAATAGCCAATGATACATAGCCGTTAGCGCAAATTGTGCCCGCGACCAATCAATTAATTGAATGTCGATGTTTTCCATAGTTAATTATTTGTTAATTGCTCGATTACATATTCACTTCTTTCTTGATCTGTTTTGAAGTTCGTTTTAAGAAAATTTGGGAAAAATAGCCACTTCAAAATAACAAACATAAAGAATAACTTAAGCCCTATTATGAACCATAGCTTCTTTCCGTAGGTCATTCCTCTGAAACCATCATAGTAAAATAGGAAGACTTTTTTTAATATATTCATCTATATTTTAATGTATTAGTTAATTATTTTGACTGACAATTAAGTTAAATATTTCAAAAACAGTGTTGTCCGATAAAAAAACTACTAAATTGCTGAAATGGACTAAATATAATTTTTAACGGACAATAGTGTTTCAAAAAATCAAAGATAAAGTATTTTGATACTTAATTAGCCTTTGTGGCTTATTTAGAACTTGTTTAGAATGGTGTTTAATAGATGTTAAAAAAAGCTTAATATGGCAGGTTTTTCACAATTTTGTCGGAAAGAGAAATACTTAGAAAAATGGCTTATCAAACCTCAAAACAAGCTTATAATGGGGAGGCTATCGTAATAGCGTTTGCAAGATTTGCTAGTGGAAGTTGTGCCAACAGAGAAGATGTGTGAACTAAGTTAAAATGGATAAAAAATAAAGCCCTGAAACGAAAAGTATCAAGGCTTACAAAAGGTAAAAAGTAAATTTCTAAATGGTGGTAATATCTTTTTCCTTTTCGACGAATTTCTCGTCCACCAGTTTAATATAGGAATCGGTTAGTTCTTGAATTTTAGCTTCTAAGCGTTTACGGTCATCTTCGCTCATCCCATCTTTTTCAAGTTGTTGTGCTTCGTGATTGGCTTGTTTACGAATATTGCGGATGCCCACTTTGGCTTCTTCGGCTTCGTGTTTTGATTTTCTAACCATTTCCATCCGTCGATCTTCTGTTAAAACAGGGATATTGAGGCGAATAACGATTCCATCGTTTTGAGGATTTAATCCTAAACTAGAATTGATTATCTCTTTTTCGATTTTATGCAAATTGGACTTATCCCAAGGTTGAATTACCAAGGTTCGCGCATCAGGAGTATTGATATTGGCGACTTGTATTAGGGGCATTTTGGCTCCATAATTATCTACATAAATACCATCAAGCATAGCGGGATTGGCTTTTCCTGCTCTAATTTTGTGCAGCTCTTTTTCTAAGTGATTGATACTGTGTTGCATTCCCTCTCGGGCCATATCCAAACACATTTCAGCTTCTTCGGTCATTGGGCTAATTTTTTATATTTATTGAATGGGCAAATTTAATAATTTTCCGTTTTCTATTTTACAAAATCCTTTGCATTGCCTACAACTTATCAATATTTTTCTCGATGCAGGGCTTCCCTAATTCCATCAATGTCTTGAAGTGTCATGCAATGAAAATGTTTTTTTGGACAAGTCTTAAAACCAATCTTACTGCATGGCCGACATTTCAAACCTTTAACCTCAAAAATATGGGATTGTTTTTCTAAGCCTAACGGCATCAAGGGATACATCCCAAATTCAGGAATGGTATTGCCCCACAGACTTATTATTTCCTTTTTATAAGCTGCTGCAATATGCATAAGCCCAGTGTCAGAGGTGAGTACTTTTGTACTTTTGCTGACCACCCAAGCCGATTCGTTTAAACTTAGCTGTGCCGTCAGGTTGTGACATCCAACGCCTATTTGTAGTGCGAGATTATTTGCTTTCGTTACGTCATCCTTTCCGCCTAATAGCACAATTTTATTCTGACAATTGGCTGCTATTTTTATTAAAATATCCTCCGGTATCTGTTTGGTGGCATGGGCTCCACCAACTACAAAGACTATAAAATTTTCTTCGAAATTAATATCGAAGGATTGCATTTTGGCGCTATCTATTTCACCTGTAAAATAATCCAAACCTTGTCCATCGTATTTTAAATTCAGAAAACTCAGTGGATCAAAATAGCGTTTAACGATATGTACTGCTGGCAAAATATTCCATTTGAAATTCACTGCAATCCACTTTTCATAATTTAGCTTGTTGAAACTTTTGCTGGGACGCCCCAAAGTGGCAATCAATCGGTGCGATCGTAAATTATGGTGTAAATCTAGCACGAAATCAAAGTGTTCGACTTGCAAATTTTTTTCAACTTCTGTAATTCCATGCTCAAAAGTGTGGATTTTCGATATGTACGGATTATGAGCTATCACTTGTAAATACTTTTTCTTTGTTACATAATGGATTTCATGCTTTTCATCAGCCTGTGCTAACACGCGTAGCAAAGGAGTGGTGAGCACGATGTCGCCGATGGAACTGAACCTGATTATTAATAATTTCATCCGTATCGATTTGATTTTCTGAAAGCTAAAACATGAATTTGCATGCAACTGCAAATACAGCCTATATCCTGCTGAAAGAATTATTGCAAAGATAGAAGAGCTGCTTTTAAATTCCTAATTTTGCCTCATGATTCTCATCGACACCCACGCCCATCTCTACGCTGAAGAATTTGATAGCGACCGAGACGAAATGATAGCACGCGCCACTCAAAAAGGCCTTGCCAACATACTCTTGCCCAATATCGACCTCCAAAGTATTGAGCCAATGCATCAACTTTGCGCTCAGTATCCTCAACTGCTATTTCCGATGATGGGATTGCATCCTAGCTCGGTAGGTGATGATTATCAGATAGTTCTGTCGAAAATGAAAATGTTGTTGTCTTCCAACAACTATATTGCAATTGGTGAAGTTGGTATTGATTTGTATTGGGATAAAAACTTTATTGCGCAACAAAAGGAGGCTTTTGCAATGCAAATTCAGTGGTCTATTGAGCAAGAATTGCCTTTGGTTATTCATTCGCGAGAGGCTCACGATGAAATAATGGAAGTGTTGAATTCCTTTAAAACTGAAAAGTTAAGAGGTGTATTTCATTGTTTTACGGGCACTACTGAGCAGGCGTTAGAGATTATTGATAGGGGATTTTTGCTTGGAATTGGAGGAGTTCTAACTTTTAAAAATGCCCAATTGCCCTATACCTTGCAAGCCATTGATTTGAAATACCTAGTCCTTGAAACCGACGCACCTTATCTAAGCCCTGTTCCGAATAGAGGGCGACGCAACGAAAGCGCCTATCTCGAATTGGTAGCGGAGCGTTTGGCTGAGATAAAACAACTTAGCCTGACCGAACTGGCCGAAATAACTACCCGAAATGCAACTAATCTCTTTAATCTCTAAGCTCTTATGGCACAAACATCCATTCTGATTATCTATACTGGCGGTACCATAGGCATGGTGAAAAACGAAAAAGGCTCCTTGGTTCCTTTCAATTTTGCGCAGATTTATCAGCAAATCCCTGAATTGCAAAAACTGCATTATCGGATTGAAGCGATTTCCTTCGACCCACTTATTGACTCATCGGATATTATGCCCGAACAGTGGGTGGAAATGGCGCATATTATTCAAAATAGATATGAAGATTTTGATGGATATGTGATTTTACATGGCTCCGATACCATGTCGTATACTGCTTCGGCTTTGAGTTTTATACTTGGCAATCTCAATAAGCCTGTTATCATTACCGGTTCGCAATTGCCATTGGGTGAATTGAGAACCGACGGTCGAGAAAATTTTATTAATGCCATTGAAATTGCTGCCGCCAAAGAGGATGAAACACCTCTAGTGCCTGAGGTTTGCATTTATTTTGAAAACAAGCTTTTCAGAGGAAATAGAACCTATAAATACAATGCGGAAAATTTTAAAGCCTTTGTGAGTGGTAATTACCCTTTGCTGGCGGAATCAGGGGTTTACCTTAAATTTTATAAGGAAAATATTTTGAAACCAAATTTTAAGAAATTAAAACTCCACACTCAGCTTGATACAGGGGTTGGTATTATTAAAATATTCCCTGGAATGCAAGCCTCTTTTATCCATTCTATCTTAGCAACCAAGGGATTACGGGCATTAGTACTTGAAAGTTTTGGGTCTGGAAATGCCTTTTCCAAAGATTGGTTTATTGATGGACTTCAAACGGCCATTCAAAAGGGATTGATAATAGTAAACGTCACCCAATGCATTGGTGGTAGTGTTGAAATGGGAAAATACGAAACCTCACGTCGTCTACTCGAAATAGGAGTTGTAAGCGCTAAAGATATGACCACTGCTTCGGCACTTACTAAATTAATGGTTATTTTGGGCGAAGAAAAACATAATAAAGACATCATTGCCAGTTTTACCCGACCCTGGGCTGGTGAAATTTCGGAATAATTTTTGAGTATAATCCGCTTTTAATAATCAAAAAACGCTACAAATGTTTCGACTAACCCTAATGAGTAGAAAAATAGCCCTCAGCTTAATCCTTAGTGTATTAGTGCTGATTTCCAGTTGCTTAAAAGATAGTAAACAAACTAAATCGACCAAGAATTTACTTTATACCTCAGGTGGTCGAACTAGCGAGGTGCTGATTGTAATCAGCAATGATTTATGGAAAACATCCCTTGGCGACACCCTCATTTACAGTTTGCAATCGGTTCCATTATGGCTCTCACGTGCTGAGCCCGAATACGAAATTTCTCATATTCCTCTTTCCTCATTTGGGGCTGTTTACCAAAAGCAGAGAAATATTATGATCTTTAAAAAGGCTGAACTAAAGGAACCTAAAATTGAAGTTCGACATAATTTGTTTTCAACCCCGCAAACAGTGATTACGATTAAGGCAAATAGTGTGCAAGGATTTACCGATACTTATCTTAAGTATCAAAATCAAATCAAAGAATTTTTTCATAAAAATGAGGTGAACAGAATTGCTAAAGCATATAAAAACATTGATTTAAAAAGTATTTCTGGAAAATTGGAGAAGCAATTTGGTTTTAGTTTAAGCTTTCCAGAAGGTTTTTATATTGCCGATCAAAAGGCAAATTTTGCCTGGATTCGCCGTCCGGCTGGTGATATTGAAGAGGGCGTTTTTATTTTTATCAAGCCATATACCGATACCGCTAGTTTTGGAATGCAGGCAATTATAAATTATAGAAATGAGATGACCGCTAAATTTGTTCCCGGACCAGTGAAAGGCTCTTATATGAAAGTATCTGATTATTTTCCACCGCTAAAACGAATGGTTGATTTTAAAGGAAATTACGCTTCCCAACTGCGTTCATTTTGGGATGTTGAAGGATATCCAATGGGTGGGCCTTTTATCAGTTATACTTTTGTTGATACTATTGCTAATCGATTGATTACCCTCGATGGGTATATTAAAGCACCAAAAGAGGAGAAGCGCGATTTGATTTTGCACCTTGAAGCACTTCTAGTAAGCTTTCAGTTTCAGCAAAATAAGATCGATAAAGTCGAGAAGATTCAATAGGTTCTAGCAATACTTAATCCAGTTCTCAATCATTAACAATCCGTAATCGGTCAAAACTGATTCCGGATGAAATTGTACGCCTCTCAAGTTGTAAACCCGATGCTTTAGCGCTTGCACTTGCCCGTAAACATCGGTAGCCGTAACATCAAATACCTCAGAATCTATTGTATTAGGATCAACTACCCACGAATGATAGCGTCCCGTTTGTATGGTGCTTGGCATATTTTTAAAAAGTGCGTCCGATGATTTTAGGTAGGTCTCTACCGATAGGCCATGGAGTGGTTTGGATAGATTAATTAGCAGTGAACCATATACTTCTGCAATGGCCTGATGTCCTAAGCATACTCCTAAAATTTTTTTATATGCTGCGTAATGCCTAATGGCTTGAAAACTTATTCCACTTTCACGAGCTAAGCCCGGACCAGGGGAAATGATAAAGGCATCATAGGCATCAAGTTCTTCCAATCTGATTGCATCATTTCTACAAACGACTATATCACTGCAGAATTTTGAAGCATAATGCTTTAGGTTATAGGTGAATGAATCGTAATTGTCGATTATCAATAATTTCATGCTTTTGGTGTGCTTACTAATTTATGGCAAAATAACGATTTATTAATTAATTTTGCATCCATTAATATCGAAATTAGATTTTATCCAATGAAAATAACCAAAGAAATTAGTATTGAAGACCTCATTGAAGGTCTTCCAGGTTCAGTTGAGTATTTGATGAAAGAGGGCATTCGTTGTATCGTTTGTGGCGAACCCATTTGGGGAAGTTTGCAAGAAGCGGCAGAAGAAAAGGGGTTTAAAACCGATGATCTGGAACGCTTTGTAGCTGATTTACAGTATTTAGCGGATAATCCTACTAGCAAAGAATTGCCAGTGCAAGCAAAAATTGACTACCTAAAACGCTAAGCAAAATACGGCAATCTCTGTAAGGCAAATGCATGTGCATTACGGTCTTAGAATGGAGGTTTTGCTCATTCAAAAAGCACAAATTAGGAGCCTTCTTCGCCTTAGGTCAGTAGTTTATGGAGGCGATAAATAAGATTTATTGCATAAAGGCATTTGAATCTCCCTCAAAAAAGAACATTCAAGCATGGCTGTATCACTTCGGTAAACTACCTCTCCAAAGCTATTGGAAGCAAGTTGGTGATTTTATTTTCATTGGCAAATACAGCTGCTTCGCTGCAATCAGCTCACAAGCTTCAGTATCAATTCTAGCTTTTCTGTGTATTTCATATCGATTAATATTGAAAAAGCAAAAATCAAGATTCGTAGTCTTAATCACAAAATGCGGTTTGCTAAAAGGATATGTAAAAAGTACTATATTTATACTAAGTACATGACAAAAAATCACAATATTTTTTAAATTCATCTAAATTATTGTTATTAAGTATTTTAGATAAAGCGTTTAATCTCTTTGGGTTAATTCCCCGCAGCTCTGCTGCGTATTATTATTGTTTCA
>DYSI01000059.1 GCA_020718275.1 Draconibacterium orientale | reverse complement strand
GTTCAAAACCATAAATGCGAAAAACCTAACAAGAACGAAGCTTTAATTGAGTAAAAAACGAATAGCCGCAGTCAGTTCAATGGTTTTCGACAAGCAAAAAATCAAGATATAAGCGCAAACCACAAAAGTCATGAACAAAAACCCAATCTAGCAGACAGGCAGTTAATCAATCCATGGTTATGGAATTTAGCGTATAATAATCATTGAGATTAGGAAAATCAGGGAGGCTTATGCACTTAAAAAACCAACGGAATGAAACAAAATGACAGAAAAAATGGAAGTTATATTTCTTTGGAATAAGTTCAGGAAAAGAAATGTTCATGCTTGCCCTTTGAATTACCAAGCTTCTTCATAATTAGTTACAAAAGAATCCACCAAATTGAATTTCTGAACAATTTCCGTTTTATATGTTTTTGCTTCTTCAAAAGTACTGAACTTACCTACTGAGTATTTATAGAGTCCATCTTGAAGGATTTCATACACTTGAATATCAGGCACTATACTATAAATTTCGGAAGGATTTAAAGCAGATGCACTAGCTTTAACTTCGACTCGATAAAAAGCCCTATCCTCTTTTGAATTAAATTTAATAATTTCTTTCAGTGGTGAGTCTGATGGAACTGGCTCTACTTTCTTTTCTTCGATTACAGGAATACTATCAGGTTTCGGACTGTCCTCAACTTCCTTATTACCAAACACCATTGATACAACTTGACCCTTTTCAAATCCAGCTTTGGTAACCTTTTTCAAGAGTTTTTTAGCGTCATTTTTTTCAGTAAAACTTTCAGTAATATACAGAAATCCACTATTACTGCCAGTGATACACCGTACTTTTGAAACACTTTCCATCGAGGTGAAATCAGCCACCAATTTACGAGCTTCCTCATTCGGAAATAACTGTATTACCCATACTGTTCCCTGTTCTGTAGGTTCGGTCACCGGCAAATATTTAGGATCATCCAATTGAGTACGTTGTTCGGGCAACGAATCAGAAACCGGTTTATTGGATCCTTCAGTAGGGCTAGGGTTTGCAGCACGACGAATTGGCAATGGACGGCTTGTTTTTCCATTTACCTTAATTTGCCTTTGCTTTTCAACTAGGTAAAAGCTAACATTATAATTCTCGAAATCCTTGTTGATAGTAATTGGAATATTATTTTGCAAAAACTCAAACTGAGTGCTAACCGCTGATTCATTGATCATGATTAAATAATTTCCATTCGGAACAAACAAACTAAAATTACCATCACTAGAGGTTAGGGTACTGAATGAGTGTCCATCATCTTGATTAACAGCAGTTACCCGAATATTTCCTAGATTTAAAACCTTAGAAGTACCATAACGATCTCTTTCGAGTAATACGCCACCACTTACTTTAGCACCACGACTTAGCGGGATGTATATTGTTTTATTCTTGTCGATCATGCGATAGAATGTTTTCCCGTCAAACCATCCACCCATTGAGGCCAAGGGCATGGCGGTAATCACATAATTTCCCATTGGAATATTCTGATATTCAACTAATCCATCGCCATTAGTTACCAAATCATATTCTGAAGGATTTTGATAAAAATCGCCGGTTTCCTTTTCAGAAATAGAATCACTATTTAGCCTGATGTGAATAAGCATATCACTGATACCATTTTCATTTAATTCCATGGTTCCATTTCCATTTAGATCTCGGAACGCAATAATTTTGACGTCGTAGTTACGCTGAAGTCCTATTGGAACATTTACATTAAACTTCACCCCTACTCCAAATTCAAAGCGTGAGTTTACACTTGATGGCACCAATTCTTCAAATTCATTCCCATTAACATCAGTATAAGTTCTAAAATATTGACCATCGGCATACATTAAATAACGTCCATAGAAACTAAAGCGAAAACCATTTTTAGCATAGTAAAACAGCTCAGGCCTACTATTAATTTGTTGACGGTCGTTGACGGTAGTAAAGAAATAATTTAGATTGAGGCTTAATTTCATTTTGTTATTGAGAAACCAATAATCGTAGAATACGTTAGCGTAAAACTTCTGAGGATTAATATTTGTTTGAATAAATTGTAATTGTTCGACTTGATAATATGGACCATAATAATACCTAATATTGGCTTGAAATTTATTATAACGAGCTGAGGCTCTTACAAATCCAATAAAGATATTTCCCACATCAGCAAACTTAGGAAAATTGGAATATCCCATATAGGTAGAAGAATAGAATTTAAATGGACTGCGAGCTTGATAACGATATTCAAAACTAGCGCCTTGGGTAACGGCTTCAATCGAATTACTTTTAACAGAAGAATATTGAGGTTGTATCATGAAGGTGTTTTCCCCCTTATTAATCATAAATTTGAGACTGTAAAAATCATTGATATTGAAAACATCTACATTACTAAGAAGCCCTTGCGTGTATATTTCGGGCTTAAAATCTTGATGAGTGTAAAATAAGCCCAATTGATAAACATTACTAATGCGATAACTTGCGCTGCTTGAATAATTAAAAATACCTCTCATTGGCAAATAGCTTGGTGTACTATTTTGTGCATTAAGATTAAAGCCAAATTTTTTAATATTGGTATTATATCCAAACTGCCAGCCATAGCCAACTACGGTGATCGGTGCTGCTGGATTCCATTGATGATTTTCGGTACTATAGCCTCCTCCAATTCTGAAAGAATGAATGCGACCAATTTTAAAATTAAGCATACTGGTTCCAAAATCACTAGCCACCTTGCCCAATTTATTATCCATGTGCTGATAATAATTATCCCAATGAATTGCTTTAATATTTAGTTCATGAAACAAACCATAACCACTAGCATAAAAATCTTCGAATAACTTAGGTTTACGAATATAAATTGCCCCAAGCGTATTGTTAAATAAACTTACAGACCCTTTAGCGCCTTTTCCGGATAAAGTGCTCCCCGAGCGATTAGCCCCGATATCACCAATTTCGATTGAATATCGATCATGGGTATACCCAAGATACTGATAATTACCCAAATAGCTATTAGCATTTAGTTTGTTATCGATAAAATCTGCTTGAAAATAATAGTTCAGCATGCTATTATTTTCAAAATTGCGAGATCCATATAAACTTAAATTGGCATAAACATTTCTAGAAAAAGCATCATAAGTATTAAAGTCAACCACAAGTGGTAAAGCATTGTACTTGGTTGGCATTATTTTACGCTTGCTTAACACTTTGAGCATTTCAATACTTCCTGTCCAATTTTTATTATTTCCCTTTCCAGTTTTTTCGTTTACCACTTTTAGTTTACAGCGATATTTTTTTTGGGCGATATCTTCGGAGGCATTGGATCCTTCTGGTAAACTAACCAAATCTAATAATCTTAATCTATAGAAAATAGTAGTATCCTTATGAGGTAATAGATAGACTGAAATAGGAAAATTACCGATAATTTCACCAACAGAATTTATTAAAACAAGCTCTTTATCTATTTCAAGACTTACTCTAAGTGCCTCATCTGAATTACCGTCATTATCAATAATCAACTCAAACCCCACAGAATCTTGTTCGCCAGTAAAGTATAATTTATTATTAGGCGTATAGGCATGCCAAGCCGAAACCTTATCAACAACAACATACCACATCGCATTGCTGATGGTAAAGGTCTCCGTAGATAAAAAAACGTTCACCACATAATTAGTATTTCCTTTAATATCAATTGAAGGACGCGTACGAATGGGGAAATATAGGGTATCTTTGGATTCGATTTTTACTTTTTGATTGGCAAGACCATAGAGTTTCCATCCGGCTGGAGCATTTACTTGAAGATCCAATTCCATGGTTTTATTGGTGTTATTAGTAACAAATAAAACATTGGAAGCCACTTCTGTAGCCATGATCTTAGTACGTTCTTGGGCAAAACCCATCTGAACTCCGTAAGCACTTACATTGACCGTTCTTGCGTCCTGGGCATTTACCAAGGAAACAATCCCGACAATTAAAATGATAAAAACTATTAACCTTTTTATCATGATTCTTATAAATCTTCAACAATTACATAGTCAACTCGAAGATCATATAGTCCACTTTGATAAGTTAAACCTGGTACAATCTTTAAATCAACGTTAAACTTATAACAGCTTGGAGTGGTTAAGTAATCCCCAGGACTATTGGTACCACCAGCAGGACAAGCCACTAGTACATCCGAAAGGGAAGTTCCAATAATATAAGTTCGCGAAGCTATCGCAATATCTTGTAATGGAAAAAATCCAGATACTTGAGATGTAGAACTTGCATTTCGAAATTGCAATTGCAATATACTTATTGGCGGTGGAATACCACCCGTGGAATAGGTAGATCCTACATTCCAAAAACCAGGAGCAGTGGTTGTTGCTCCTACATAAATATCAAAACGCTCAGTTGTATTGATGTTTAGGGTCACCGCATTCATAATAACAATACCCGACATATATTCTTGAATGGTATTAAAATCAAAAACAATATTGGGAGATGTCTTCAGTTCAAAACTTATAGTCTGAGCATTAGTTGTTTGGTTTAAAAGCGAACAAAGAATGATAATAACAGCATATAAGTTTCGCATAGGTTTTTCGATAAATTATTATTTCTAAAAAAACAGGAAAGGAGTTGAATGATTCCAACTCCTTTCCGTTATAAGAATGACTATAAATCTTCTACTAAAGTATAAACTACTTCTAAGTAATAGTAACCAGCTTGTGCATAATCTACGTTATTACCTGCGGCAGTTAACAATACAGTAGAGTTAGGGAAAGTAGCAGGAATACTTGGTTTCAAACGCATATCAACTCTGAATTTGTTGGTAGATGGATTGTTAGCAGCTGTTCCAGGAGCAAATGATTCACCAACACCAGTTCCAAATGCACCAGCCAAAAATTGCGTAGCAACAGTTGGTTCTCCAGCATTAATGGATCCAACACCAGAGTTAGTTAAACCTAACAATGATGAAAAGGCATTGATGTTTACAGGAGCGGCAGAAGTTACTGATGAATGAAGCTCTAAAATTTCAGCTGGTAATACTGAATTACCGTTAGTTGAATAAGCTTCTACTTGTGTCCAAGTATCAGTACTTGCATAAACAAATAAATCCCATGCTAAAGTAGCGTCTACTTCAAGCAAAGTTGCATTAAAACGAGTGATTCCTTGATTGTACTCTTGGATCGTTTTGAATGTGAAGTCCACTTGTGGACTAGTAGTCATGGTAAGATTTAAAATACCACGGAGATCCATAGTTACGTAGTTGTACTCTTCGTCAGAGAGCTGAGCGTAACCTTTTTGAGCAGTAGTTGCAAATAATAAAACAACTGCAAAAACGAATAAAACTTTCTTCATTTTGAAAATGTTTAAGGGTTAATAATTAATGATTAGAAAATAAAAGGGTCTTATTATTTTATCGACAATAAGCAAAGCAAAAAATAATTCAAAGAACAAACTAAAATTGTTCAAAAATTGACTGAAATTAAAAATATTAAAAAAATAGATCAGATTAACTGTACTAGAGAATCTATGATTGCTTCGACGTATTACGAAAGCATTTTAGAGAAGGTTACATCACTTTTTATAAAAATATCATTTGTACTTTATTATAATATTGTATTAATAATTTTCTAACTTATAGATATCTAATACATTGATATAATGTATTTTAATATATATATTCATTTTTTTTATTTTGTTTAAAAACTTTGCAAGAAGTAAATAATTTGCATTTTTAATTCACTTTTTAACATCAATACCAAGCCGAATTATCGCCTAAAAAATAAAATATTTAGATAATTCTGTCTCCAAAAAAATCCTAATCCTTGAATCAATTTCGAGATCTCAAGTTTTTTTTATTTCAATACCATAAATGCAGAAAACAACTTAATTTTTTCTTAGAATTACGACTTGTGGACGCTAAAAAATAAAACTAATCAGCGCATTATTTCACATTATTCGCTATTGCTTGTTTTGCTTTATAAAGTTTTACTTGACAAAAACGAAATTTATCTATATTTGACTGTTCGGATTCCATCAATGATTTGACGAAAAATTTCGATGGAACTATTTATAAATTGTGTTTTTCTCTTTTATTTAATGATCCAAACAATATAATCAGTTTATTTTAAGCGTTTTACAATTATTTGATTTAATGAAAAACATGCACCACAAGCAAACCATTATGAAAAAAGTCCTTACTATTTCCTTCTTTTTGCTACTATTTTGGAATAGTTCAGCGCAAATTCCGCCAATTTATGCGGGGCTAGGCTACAATTTTGGGCGATCTCCATTAATAGCATTCAATGACTTCATTGAACTCTATAACCAAGATCCGCATAAAACCGACAATTATGTTTTTCCCCATGGTTTTGATAAAATGCATTGGCTTACAGGAGTTTGTTTTAGCGGTGGCATTTACTTGACTAAATCCACAGCTCTTGAGCTTAGTTTTTCGAGAAAATTTAATCACACTTTTGCCTATTATGATCCCGCCAATAACCCTACTTACCTGCGAGTGGATATCGGCATTGGGGTAGCCACTATTGAATCCGCCCTTCTTTTCCCAACAAAATATGATAAACTAACGAATTCTCCTAGTATTGGATTTGCCATGCGCAAAAACTATTATTTTGATCGATGATGTTTTAAAAAATAAAACCTCATCGATCTGACATGGAAATCTCTAGCTCTTAATGGACTTTATCGCTTGACCCAATGATAGATTTTGCCTACAGTCCTATCAGAAAATATCCGATTGACTTATTTGCTAGGCTATCCTATCAATTTATGTTTTCACGGATGTCGGTTGAATCCTTAGGTGGCTTTAAGGGTTATTGGACGGCTGAAGAAGCCGCCACTAAAAAAGTAAGTGTAGGAAATTTAGCATTAACCATCGGGGCACGTTTCACTATCTCCTCTTTAAAACTGCCAAAAAAGCAAGTATCCCCATAGAAAATGAGCCAAATCCTACCCTAGCCCTTACCTTAATTGGTGATGTGACTGATGCAGAAACCGACTTGCCGATTGATGCAGTAGTTACCTTCTACAAAGACAGTAAACCAATTAACTCCATCATCACCGTTAATGGTAAATACACCATTCCCTGCCAAGCCAATGATGTTTTTATCGTTGAATCCAAAGCTTTTGGTTATCAAACTAAAACCGAAGAAGTGACTATTCCTGTCACCACGCTAAACTTGGTAAATTATGATATAAAACTCCAAAAAATGGCTGTTGGACAAGTTATTAAGCTAGAAAACATTCTTTTTGAGTTGGCCTCTGATAATCTTTTGCCTGAATCGTTTCCTGAATTAGATAAATTGTTACGCTTTTTGAAAGCTTCCCCATCAGTAGATATTGAAATTGCCGGTCACACCTCAAGCGAAGGAAATGACAATTATAATTTGAAACTTTCGCAAGATCGTGCTAAATTAATAGCCAACTACCTAATTAGCAAAGGAATATCTTCATCTAGAATTATTTAAAAAGGCTATGGCGAAACCAAACCAATTGCAGATAATGAAACCGAAGAGGGTAAAAAACTGAATCGCCGTGTTGAAATTCAAATTCTAAAAATGTAAACCACTTATTCAATTCAGCGATTTGGATTGGATTAAAACTGGCAAGCAAAATAGAAATCAATTTCATTAATCTTTTGTAAAAAAGCAATGTCAAATAATTATTGAAACGCAAGGTTTCTTATGCAATCTTATTTATACTTTTACGCCAAAATTATTCAACTTGGGAATTAGCTACGTAAACATACACACGCACAATCGAATCGATCCGCCAGTATTAGGAATTCAAAGTTTTGATATTCAGGAAATAAACCACGATTTTGCCTTTCCTAGATACAGTGCTTTAGGTCTTCATCCTTGGAACCTTCAATCAGCTAATCTTGAGTCGAGTATTAAAACGATTGAAACTCATTTATTAAATCCAAATATCATTGCCATTGGTGAATGCGGGATTGACCGTTGCATCCAAACTCCAATCGAATTGCAAATTGATGCTTTTATTGCGCAATGGGGGTTGGCAGAGCAATATCAGAAAATAGTTATTATCCATCAAGTGAAAGCTTATGCTGATTTCTTAAAAATTTTCAAAATGGCTTCCCCTGGCGTGCCAATGATTTTTCACGGTTTTAATGGTAATCTTGATATCCTCAAAAAACTTAGTCCTCATCCCATTTATTTTTCCTTTGGCGCCGATATTTTAAATTCAAAAAGTAAAGCGACCAAAATCATCAGCGAAATTCCAATTGAAAAGTTATTACTTGAAACCGATGTTTGGCAAGGAGATATCGAAACCATATACCAAGCTGCGGCAAATCTACGTCATTGCAGCACAGAGGATTTAAAAAATTCCATTTTCAAAAACTATAAGCGTATTTTTAAATGAGTAATTTAGATTGGCAAGAGAGAACTGAATTACTCCTTGGTAAAGAGGGACTTGAGAGCTTGAGAAAAGCCAAAGTACTCGTAGTAGGTTTAGGCGGCGTGGGCGCTTATGCCGCCGAAATGTTGGTGCGTGCCGGCATTGGAAATATCCATATTATCGATGGCGACCAAATACAATCTAGCAACCGCAACCGACAAATTCTTGCCCTGCAAAGCGTTTTAGGACAAGATAAAGCTAGCCTTATGAAAACACGCCTGCTTGATATCAATCCACATCTTGAAATTACCGCCCACAATCTTTTTATTAAAGGTGAAATGATCGAGCAGATTTTAGCAGAAAACTTCGACTATGTTTTAGACGCTATCGACACCCTCGCCCCCAAAATATTTCTGATTTCGGGTGCCCTCAAGCGAAATCTCCGCCTTATTAGTTCCATGGGTTCTGGCGGAAAAACCAATCCTGCAATGGTTCAGATAGCTGACTTTAGCGAAACATACAACGACAAATTAGCAAAAATGCTTCGCAAACGGATACACAAACAAGGAATTTACAGCGGATTTAAAGTCGTGTTTTCGAGTGAACAAACCAATCCAAATGCGATTAAATTTGTTGATAACGAACAAAATAAAAAAACCACCGTCGGAACCATTTCTTATATGCCTCCAATCTTTGGCAGCTTCATGGCTGCTGAAGTAATTCGCAGTATCGCACAAATTGAAGATTTCAAGCACCCGATAGCAAAAGTATAATAAGCCATCCCACGATTCTGTCATATATCCCCTTTCTTACTGATAAGACTGTTGATGTTTTTAGCTAATTTTGCCTTAAATATTTTCAATGACCAAAAAGCAAATTTTTATCAAATCCATACGTGGGCTTATCCTCATACTGATCGGCATCCTCTCGGCTGCTTTTGGTTTGAAAGCTTTCCTTATTCCCAACAATTTTATCGACGGTGGCGTAACCGGCATTTCCATGTTAGTAGCGCATATCACAAAAACTCCTCTTTATTTTTGGATTGTGATTATCAATATCCCGTTTATAATTTTAGGTGCAATTCTGATAGGCAGGAAGTTAGCCCTAATAAGTGTTGGCGCTATAATACTACTAGCGCTGGCCATCGGATTTTTTCCATTCCCTGTTATCACCCATGATAAACTATTAATTGCCATCTTCGGCGGTTTCTTTTTGGGCTTCGGAATCGGTTTTGCGGTGAGAGGCGGTTCGGTGATTGATGGAACCGAAATTCTCGCTTTGGCAATTAGTAAAAACTCATTCCTTTCCGTCGGCGATACTATTTTAGCTTTAAATGTGATTATTTTCTCTTTTGCTGGCTATTTTCTGGGCATCGAAACTGCCCTTTATTCCCTGTTAACTTATTTCGTTGCCTCTAAAACCGTAGATTTCGTGATTCATGGGATTGAAGAATATTATGGTCTTACCATTATTTCGTCAAAACATGAAGAAATGCGCCAACTATTAGTGGGTGAACTTAACAAAAGTGTCACTTTATATCAGGCACGAGGTGGATTAAGCGAACAGAATAAAGGTCAATACGAAGTAATTTACACCATTGTAACACGTCTCGAGGTTAATCGGGTAGTTCGCAAAGTACTTGAAATAGATTCAAAAGCTTTTGTAGCTGAGCATATTATGGGTGAAGTACATGGCGGGGTAATCAAAAAGAGAGCCTTTAACCATAGCAAATAACCCTATTCCTGCTTTTGTAATACCGTCAAATAGTTCTTTAGAAAATCGAATGCTTTTTCTAAATTAAGCCTAGCCTGGGTCGTGATTTCACCCATAAATTCCCATTCATAGCCTTTGATATGGAGTAAAAAAGCTTCTGGAAATTGCTTGTAAATCTTCTGACAAAGATCTAGCACATAAGCCGGGGAAACAGCATGCATACTAAACTCTACTTTAGAATCACTTGGATCAATTTTCGACCAGTAGAAATCCTCAATCGCTTCGATGCTTGCATCGGCAAAAATCACTATATCGTAATGCGAAATCGTTTCACCATCTTCAATGTTTAATTGATAATTGCTATCACAATCTATATTTTCCAAACCTTGCAATTGAGCCCATGATTGCACTAATTCCACTAGCTCATTGGCCAATCCATCATCCTGACGACCAGGATTGCCATATCCATATATCAATATTTTCTTCATCGAGTAAATCATTAAAAAACGTTACTAATCAGTTCCAAAATTAACAATAAAACTCATAGCGCCAAAAACATTGCGTCCATTTTTCAATACGGTATCTGTAACTGAAGGCAGA